>NZ_SGXU01000039.1:0-22572 GCF_005435015.1 Halorubrum sp. SP9 | reverse complement strand
CAAACACGCCGTCAAAGCTACTCTCTGAAATCAACAATGTGCTACACAAGAGCGATAATAAAACCGTTTATATCTGGAAATGAAGTCCGACGGTTCCGTCATGAGGATCCTACAGACTATCTGATATATGCTACGTGGGATCTAAATATAGACGAATATCCCGGAATAAAAGAGCACCTAGAGAATTGGAAAAACGAACTCAGCTCACGGCCAGAGTGTGAGCAAGGTCGTTTTGATTGGTTCTGCCTATCGCGGTATGCAGCCGATTATGAATCCGACTTCGGTTCTAGCAAGATAGTTTATCCAGAAGTGTCAAAAGACGCACGATTTGCTATAGATACGGAAGGAATCTATCCGAACAAGACTGCCTTCATTATTCCTCACGAAGATTACCACCTCCTGTCTGTTCTGAACTCCACCATCTCCGAACTATATCTCCACTCGATTAGTTCGCGAATGCGCGGAGGATACTATATGAATAGTGAGATATATGTTGAACAGATACCCATCGCTGATGAAAAGAAAATTGAATTATCTAAATCTGATATCTCACACATTAGCCGTCTAGCATCTGAACAGTCGGAAATTACGACCGAGGAAGATACTGTGAGTATCTCATCATTATCTCCAATCGGAAAAATAATGATCCAGCTCAAAGCTAACAGAGAAAGGATCAACCCAGATCTACTCGATAACCTTGGAGGATATAACAATGTAGTTGATATGTCCTCGATTGGACTACTATCACCAAGCGAGAACAGTTCTTTGTCGCTATTATCTGAGACTAAAACTGAGAAACCTAGTCTGCGAACGGGTTCCGCCCGCGTCGATCGCGAGTCCCCCAACACGGTTCTCATAGAGGCCACTGCTCGCTACAAGCCCGACGATGAGGACGCACACGAGACGGACCAGTGGGGCTACACGGAGACGGAGTACCTGCCGGCGTTCCGTATCACGGACCTCACCGAGCGCGAGGCGGACCTGATCGAGCACTTCGTGCCGGTCGCCGTCGACGAGGCGGGCGGCTTCGCGAACTTCCGCGAGACGGCGACGAAGACGAACTCGCTGATCGACCGGCTGAAGGCGATCGAGGTGCCGGACGTCGACGACGTGGCCGACGACTTGGAGAACTACCTGGACACGAAGGAACGCGCCGCGGAGCTCGACGCGAAGATCGAGCAGACGGACCGGCTTATCGACGAGATCGTGTATGAGCTGTACGGGCTGACCGACGAGGAGATCGAGATCGTCGAGGAGGCTGTTGAAGACTAGATCTACGAAACGAAGTGCGGACTACCGGACGTAGTGACCGAATCAGGACGTTTCGGACGGCCGACTCTGCGACTTCGGGGCCGATACCGGACGGGACCGCTACGGACTGGCGCGGAACTCGCCGTGCTTCATCCCGAAGAAGTACGCGACCACCGAGAACGCGATCATCGAGGGGAGGACCATCATGAAGACGGTCGAGGGTGTCATCACCGCGGTCAGCGCGACCGTTGCGACGGCGACGATCGCGGCGAGCGGAACCACCGAGCGCGTGAAGTCGAATTCCATGGGTGTGGTTGTGCCTAGACAAGGATAGTCCTTTAGAAACGAACGCGATGCGGATCCGGACGACGACCTCAACGATCGGATCGACGATGCTCGAGTGACAGATAGCGACTCTTCACCCGAGCAGCTTCCGCCGAGTATTCGCGGCGATCACCCCGCCGCCGGCGATGACCGCAGCCGCTGCTGTCAGCGGATTGAAGAACCCGACGGCCAGCGCCGCGAGGGCGATGCCGTTGTAGGAGAACGCGAGGAGGTTGTTCTGTTTCACGCGACGACGGGCCGCTCCCGCGAGGTCGAAGGCGGTTTCGACGGAGCGGATGTCGTTGTCGACGATCGCGATGTCGGCGGCGTCGGCGGCCAACGCCGTCCCGCCGCCCAGCGAGATGCCGAGGTCGGCGGCGGCGAGCGCCGGCGCGTCGTTGGTGCCGTCACCCACCATCGCGACCCGGCCGTCGGATTCGAGCCGCCGGATCGTCGCCGTCTTCCCCTCCGGCGGAACCGTCGCAAAGACGTGCGTCACAGCGTCGTGTCGCTTGAAGAAGTCCGTCGCCTCCTCGTCGTCGCCCGTCAGGACGACGACCTCCGTGCCCCGTTCCCCGAGCCGAGAGACGGTGTCGTCCCAGCCGTCCCGCGGCTCGTCGCCGACGACGATCAGCCCCTCCGCCGTCCCGTCGCGACCGATCACGACCGGCAGCTGACCGAACCCCCGAGCGTCGGCGACCCGAGACCTGATGTCGTCGTCGACGGTCCATCCCCGCTCCGCGAACAGATCGAGGTTCCCGACGAGATACGACGTGTCGCCGATCACGCCTTCGATACCGGACCGACGGGTCGTGAACTCGCGTATCCGATCGCCGCC
Organism: Halorubrum sp. SP9; assembly: GCF_005435015.1. Lineage (NCBI taxonomy): Archaea > Methanobacteriati > Methanobacteriota > Halobacteria > Halobacteriales > Haloferacaceae > Halorubrum > Halorubrum sp. SP9. The sequence goes on along the minus strand of NZ_SGXU01000039.1, from coordinate 20,159 downwards.
TTCCGTTCCGGTGGCGTCGTCCGCCGAGTCCGACTGATCCCCCGTGTCGTCGCCCCCGTCCCTGCCGGCGAACGCCGTCGCGATCGCGTTCGCAGCGGGGTGTGACGCCCGTCGTTCGAGCGCGGCGACGGCATCGAGCAGCTCGGGGGGCGCGTCCGCTTCGATCACCTCCATCTCTCCGGTCGTGAGCGTCCCCGTCTTGTCGAAGACGACGACGTCGACCTCGCGGAGCCGTTCGAAGACCGTCTCGTCGAAGATGATGATCCCGCGACGGAGCGCACTGGAGAGGCTCTTCGCGACCGACAGCGGCGTCGCGAGTCCGAGGGCCCACGGCGAACCGGCGAGGAGGACCACCAGCGCGAGGCGGACGGCGTCCGGCGGGCCCATCCCGAACGCGAGCGCACCGACGCCGCCGACCGCGACGGCGGCTCCGGCGACGACGAACACGGCGTACGACGCGAGCCGGTCGGCGTGCCGCTGGACCCCGTGCGTCGCGCTCTGTAGGTCCCGGACGGCGGTCGTTATCCGGTCGATGCTACTCGTCACGTCCGGGCCGACGCGGACCAACGCAGCGCCGTCCGTCACGATCGACCCCCCGATCACGTCGTCGCCGGCGCGTTTCGACACCGGAAGCGACTCACCGGTCACGATCGCTTCGTCGACGGTACAGCCGTCTTCGACCAGTTCGCCGTCGACCGGCACGCGCTCCCCCCGTCGAACGAGGACGACGTCGCCCGCCTCGAGGTCCTCGACGCGAACGTCCCGAGTGGTTCCGTCCGAGTCGTACGTCCGCGCCCGCTCGACCTGCGATATCGTGAGCTCGGTGAGCCGGTCGAGCGCGCGCTGTTTGATCGACGACTCGTAGAACACCGACGCGGTGACCGCAGCCGTTACGACGATCGCGAGGTCGTAGAAGATGTCGTTCTGTCCGAGGACGACGGCCGCCGTACTGTACAGATACGCGCTCACCGCGGTGATCGCGACCAACAGGTCGGTGTTCGGGCGCCGCATTTTGAGACTGATGTACGCACCCCGCAACACCGGAAGCCCGGTGAACACCAGGATGAGTCCGGTCATCACGAAGTACAGCCGGAGGAACACGAACGCGCCCTCGCTGTTCAACTGAAACGCGCCCTCGAATATCGCGAGCGCTTGCCAGTCGAATATCGACGCGAGGTGTGCGGGATACAGGATCGCGACGTACGGGACCAACAGAAACGCACCGAAGAGGAACCCGAGCGAGTACCGCATCCCCAGGAGCTGGTCGTCCCGCCGCTTCCGAATGCCACCCATCTCCCGTGACCGGCGCGTCGTCCCGCCGGCTGTGTCCGCCTCTGTCGAGGCGTCGTCACGGAGGTACGCCGTGTACCCGAGCGTACTCAACGCGTCACGCAGCGCGCCCTTCGAGACGGTTCCTGGGTCGTGGTCGACGCGGATCGTCTCCGTGACGTAACTCGCCTCAGCGGCGGTCACTCCCGCCCGGTTCTCGGCGAGCGACTCGAGATACGCTTCACACGTCGCGGAGTACATCCCGTCGATCCGCAAGAACGTCCGGGAGTCATCCGAGTCGGGCAGACCGTGTCCGTCCGGTGTCCGCTCGGGTGTGGACCGGTCGACGTCGGGCGGGTCGGCAACTCCGAGCGTCGCATACACGTCGTGACACCCGCTCGAGCAGAACGCGCGCTCACCGGGTGCTTCAAAAGAGGACGACTGAATCGATCGACCGCACAAGGAACACTCGTTGCTCATACTGCGACGGGCGCGACTCGTTTCCTCAGTCGGACAGCGCGCAGACCCGAGCGAGCATCACGGCACATGCTTCTTTCATACAGTAGTAGTGAAATTGTAATGAGACGGTTGATCGTACCCACGTACGAGGCTCACGTTTATGTGACCATCGCTCTCTATCGAACGGCACTCCGTCCGGAGATCGATGCGAAATCAACGGGTCATATATCCGATCTCGTCGTGCGCCTGGGAGCGTGCGACCACGTCTCGTCTCGACTGCTCGTCCCGGGGTTCGTCCGTCGCACCGCTCGCAACGGCGTATTCACGACGAGTGGAACGAACGGGCCCCGTGGTCGTCCTGCCACGCAAACGCGTGGAGACGGCGGGTTTCGACGCGCCGGAGCCGGCGGCCGTCGTCACTTTCGCCCGTCGTGAGCGTCCACGCCGCACCGTCACATACCCACTCGTACTAGGCTACTATATGTATCTGTGAGCGAACTCGAAATCGACGCCGACACCACGGCCGTCCCGATCGCCGGTCCGCAGATCGACTTCCCGAAGCCCGAGAGCGAGGCGTGAGACGAGGTCGGCGAGACCGTCGTGGAGAACGCCGTCGTCGACGAGTTTCGTCGGATCCGCGACGCCGCTCCCGACCCTCGTCTCGGCTCGCTCGTCGGTCACCTCCTCCGGGGCGGACTCGTCGGCGCGCTCTCGGCGCCGCCGCCGCTTCCGGATCGGCAGACGATCCGAGACCAGGTGTCGGGAGCCATCGTCGATAGCGGATCGATCGCCGCTCGCCGGTTGAGCACGTTCTCGGTTCGGTCGAACCGCCTGTGCGCTCTCGACGCACGATCTGAACGCTGTTAACATCCGTTGACCCCGACTCATTGTATGGTACAGATTGGCAGACGGTCCCTCCTCGGCGCCCTCGGGGTCGGGATGTCGTCGGTTTCGGGGTGTCTCGGCTCCTCCGACGCCGGCGCCGAATCGGGGTCGATCGACGGCGGCTCCGACGGATCGACCGGTTCGGTTGCCGAGGGGCCACCGACGGTCGAGCGGTCGCTCCCGGCGGCGTACACCGCCGAGGAGCTCGCGGCGGCGAGCCGGTCCGGCGGGCCGCCGCCCGACGGCATTCCCGCGATCGAGGACCCGCAGTTCGCCGAGGCGACGGACCCGCCGGCGTTGCTCGACGACGGCGATCCGGTGTTCGGCGTCGTCCTCGACGGCGAGGCGAAGGCGTACCCGCAGTCCGTCCTCGTGTGGCACGAGATCGCCAACGACGTTATCGCCGGGACGCCCGTCTCCGTGACGTACTGTCCGCTCACCGGCACCGCACAGGGCTTCCACCGCGGGGAGACGACGTTCGGGGTCTCGGGACAGCTGATCAACGCGAACCTCGTCATGTTCGACCGGGCGACGGGGGCCCGGTGGCCGCAGATGCTCGCGACGCGGATCACCGGCGACGACCCCGGAGACCACCTGAAGGAGTTCCGGGTCGTCTGGACGACCTGGGAACGGTGGCGGTCGGCTCACCCCGAGACGGTCGTGCTCACCGACGACACCGGATTCGCCCGGAATTACGGGAGCGATCCGTACGGCGGGTACAACCCCCTGAGCGGGTACTACGCCGATGACTCCCTCCTGTTTCCGCCGCTCGCGGAGGACGACCGGCTCGCCCCGAAGACCGTCGTGATCGGGATGCGGTCGGCGAACGGCGCCGTCGCCGTCCGCAAGGAGACGCTCCGCGAAGAGCGGATCATCGAGTTCGACCTCGACGCCGTCCGCCACGCGGCCGTCTACGACGGATCGCTCGACACCGGGTACGTGTACCGGCCCAGAGACGGCGCCGAGAGCGACGGGACCGACGGTGCCGACCTCGAAACCGCGACGCTCTCGTGGGAGGACGGAGACGTCGTCGTCGACGGTTCCGTTCACGCTCCCGACTCGCTGCCGTTCGAGCGGGAGATCGCCTTCGACGCCATGTGGTTCGCTTGGTACGGCTACTACCCCATGACCGACCTCCACCGATGACCGCTCGCGGCGCACGTGCGACGGTTTCCGGTGTCCTCGGGGACGTCGACGGGGCGGTGCGACTGGCTCTCGGCCGCCGCGATAGCGCGGCGGTCGTCGCCGCCGTGACGGTCGGCTACCTGCTGGCGTACCTCTGGGCGACGGGCGATCTGTCCCTTCGCACGGGGGTCGCTCCCGGCGTACTCGTGATCGACGACCCGCTCGGTCGCCTGTTCGCCCGGACCGGGCCGGCGTCGTTCGGCGCGATCGCCACGGTCGACACCGGCGTCGTTCGGCTACTGCTCTCACCGGTCGATGTCGCGATCGGCGCCGTCGTCGCCGGGCTCGTCGGGATCAACCTCGGGACGACGTATCTCGCGGTTCGGCGGCCCGCGGAATGCGGGATCGGAGCCGTTTCGGGCCTGCTCGCGTCCGTTCCCGCCCTCCTCTCCGGGACGGTCTGTTGCGGCCCGGTCGTGCTGCTCGCGGTCGGCATCCAGGCGACCGCCGTCGTCCTGACGGCGTTCGTCTGGCTGTTACCGATCGGGATCGCGCTGCTCCTCGCCAGCCTCGCGTACGTCGCGACGAAGATCGATCCGGGGCGGCCGATCGAACCTTGATCACCGATCGGGCCCGGGACGACCGAGAGAGTCGCTCATGGACGGGGTAGACGAGGCCACGGCATAACGCCGGGTCGGTCTGGCGCCTCGCGCACCAGACCGCGTCACCTATTCGCACGGGGTGATCGATGTCCGTTCATGGTCGCTCCAGAGTCGACGCCCGCACCGGACTCCGACCGGTCGCCACCTGACGACTCCGACTCTGCGTCCGCCGCCGCCCCCGCTCTCGTCGCGGACTCGCAGCGGTTCCTCCGCGCGGTCCGAACTCCCGACGACCGCGGGCCCGCGCTCGATACCGTCAGAAACCGGATCGCGGACGCCTCGCCCGACGAACTGGACGCGCTCGCACCCGACGAGCGGATCGCGTTCTGGCTCAACGTCTACAACGCCGCGACGGGGGCCGCGCTGCTCGCTGACCCGGACCGCTTCGAGGACCGTCGTCGGCTCTTCGGCGAGCCGATCGTCACCGTCGCCGGGACTGAGCTGAGCCTCGATCAGATAGAACACGGGATTCTCCGCGGCTCGCAGTGGAAGTACGGGCTGGGCTACGTCCCGAATCCCTTCCCCTCGGCGTTCGTCCGGCGGCACCGGGTCGCCGACCCCGACGCGCGCGTCCACTTCGCGCTCAACTGCGGCGCGGCCTCCTGTCCCGCGGTCGCCGCGTACGACGCGACCGACGTAGACGACCAGCTCGACCGCGCCGCCGGCTCGTATCTGCGAAGCGAGACGGTCGTCGAGGAGGGGACCGCCAGCGTGCCGCGCCTCCTCCTGTGGTACCGCGGCGACTTCGGCGGACGGTCGGGCATCCGCGCGCTCCTCCGCGAGCACGACGCGATCGACCCCGACGCGGTCTCACGGATACGCTACCGCGAGTACGACTGGTCGCTCGCGCTCGACGCGTTCCGGACCGAGGAGGAAGGCCGATGAGCGACGACGGCCTGCTGGAGTCGCTGTCGGTCGTCGGCCTCTTGAGCCTCTGTTGTATCGGGTTCGGCGGGGTCGCGGGCGGTGCGCTCCTCGCCGGGGGCGGCGCCTCCGCGACCGTCCTCACCACGGGCGCGTCCAGCGCTCGCGGCGCGTTGATCTCGGGCGGCGTCACGTTCGCGGCCGTGTTCGTCGCGGCCGTCGCGATCCGCTGGCGGCTTGACCGGTGAGGGGATGGAAGGCGCGGTATCGCTACCGGCGGTCAGAGGACTCCCGCGCCGCCGAGGATCAGCCGGACGCCGATGACCGTCAACAGCCCCAGGACGACCCCGCGCCGGAGGCGTTCGCTCACGCGCTCGCGGAGGCGTTTTCCGACCGCGACGCCGGCCACGGCGGGGACCGCGGCGGCGACCGACGCGAGGACGAGCCCGAGATCCGGGTACAGCCCCAGTGCCGCGGCAGCGCCGACTCGCAGGCCGTTGATGCCGACGAACACGAGCGCGACGACGCCGACGAACAGCCCGTGCGAGAGGTCGAAGCTCCGCACGTACGCGACGAGCTGGACCCCGACGTTCGTCGCGCCGAACAGGACGCCGGAGACGGCGCCGACGGTCGCCATGACGAGCGGCGTCTCGGCGACATCCGGGTCGCTCACGACCGGGAGGGACGGGAGAGCGAAGAGACGCTGATTCGCCGCGACGAACCCGAGCGAGACGAGCCCGAGCAGGACCCGGAGCGGGGCGCCCGGGATCCGGTCGAGGAGCGCCATCCCGACGACCGTTCCGACGAGCGCGGCGACGAGCAGGGGTGCGAACCGAGTTCCACACGTTCGCAGCTCCTCGCGGGTGAGGTCGCCCACGAGCGCGACGTTCACGGCGAACATCGGGACGATCATGAACGCGACGGCGGTCGCGGGATCGAGCGTCGCGGCGAGCACCATCGTCCCGACGACGGCGAAGCCGAACCCCGCGACCCCGTTGACGGCGCCCGCGACCGCGACGACGACGGCGATCGCCGCCGCCAGTTCGACCGAGAGCGCGAGCGTCATACCGCCGCGACGCGGCGAGCGGTCATAAATGACCGCTGCGCGTGCGGGACGAAAACACAGTCGGGCGGTCGGCCCGGCCCGCGCGGCCTCGGGCGGGGTCGTTTTCGGACGTGGTCGATCGCCGAGGCCGGAGCGGTGATATCCCGTCGCCGAACGGCTCGGAACCGCGAACCCGCCGCCCCGCCTCTCCCGCTGGCCTGCCCCGCGGTCGTGTGCGGCGCGTGCCACGGCGGACGGGACTTGATGACCGCGGGTCCCGTCGACCGGGACATGCAGGAGTTCGACTTCCTCGTGATCGGGTCGGGGTCGGGACTGGACGTGGCGAACGCGATGGCCGGCCGGGGGAACTCGGTCGCGGTCGTCGAGGAGGGGCGGCTCGGCGGGACGTGTCTCAACCGCGGGTGTATCCCTTCGAAACACCTGCTGTACCACGCCGACGTGATGGAGACGATCGAGGGCGCGGACGCGTTCGAGATCGACGCCGAGGTGACCGATGTCGACTTCGCGGAGATCGTCCGGAAGGTGAACGAGGACGTTTCGGGGAGCTCGGAGTCGATCCGTCGCGGGTTGGAGTCCTCGAACAGCCACGACCTGTTCTCGGGGACCGGGCGGTTCGTCGACGACCGCACGGTCGAGATCGTCGACGGCGACGACGCGGGCGCCACGCTGCGGGCCGACACCGTCCTCGTCGCGACCGGCACGCGCCCGTCGATTCCCCCGATCGACGGGATCGACGGCGTGGACTACCTCACGAGCACGGAGGCGCTGCGTCTCGAATCACCCCCGGACCGCCTCGTGATCGTCGGCGGCGGGTATATCGCGGCCGAGCTCGGTCACTTCTTCGGGACGTTCGGCACCGACGTGACGATCGTCGGCCGGCGCGAGCACCTGCTGCCGGAGGCCGACGCGCAGGTCGGGGAGGCGTTCACCGACCGCTACGCCGACCGGTTCGACGTGTACACGGGCTACGAGGCCGTCGCAGCCGAGGAAGCGGGCGGCGAGGTGACGGTCGAGGCCCGCCCGTACCCGGAGGCGGACTCGGTCCGCGCGGGCGGCGAGCCGGTCGGCGCGCCCGACGAGGCCGACGCGGTGACCGTCACCGGCGACGAACTGCTCGTCGCGGCGGGCCGCCGCCCGAACACCGACTCGCTGAACCTCGAGGCGACGGGCGTCGCGACCGACGCGGACGGCTTCGTCGAGACCGACGAGTACCTGCGGACCGACGCGGAGGGCGTGTGGGCGCTCGGCGACGTGGTCGGCGAGTACCTGTTGAAACACAGCGCGAACCACGAGGCGAAGGCCGTGATCCGGAACCTCCTCGGCGACGAGCCGGAGCCGGTCGACTACTCGGCGATGCCGTTCGCGGTGTTCGCCTCGCCCGAAGTGGCCGGCGTCGGCGCGCGCGAGCAAGACCTCCGCGAGGCCGACGTCGAGTACGCCACCAACACGTACGCGTACGACGAGACGGCCCGCGGGAGCGCGATGGGCGCCGAGGGCTTCGTGAAGGTACTCATCGACCTGGACGGCAACATCGAGGGGTGTCACGTAATCGGTCCCGAGGCGTCGAACCTGATCGAGGAGGTCGTCGTCGCGATGACCGCCGGCTCGGGGACCGTGGCGGACATCCGCGACGCGGTCCACATCCATCCCGCGCTCTCAGAAGTCGTCGATCGCGCCTTTTCCGGCCAGTTCTCCCGCGGCGGCCACGACCACGACCATCACCACCACGGCTAACCGTCACGGCGACGCTGCGCCCGACCACGGCGGCTTTCCGGGCGGCCGAGGGGTTTTGTCGCTCTCCACCGAGATCCCGGTATGAGCGACCGCGGTCACCTCCTTCGGCGCCGGTTCTTAGCGGGTCTGTCGAGCGGCGGCGCGATAGCGCTGGCCGGCTGCGCCGAGAGCGACACCGGTTCCGAATCCGACACCCGGTCCGGGAACAACACCGAGAGCGACGCCGACGGCGGCGCGAGCGTCGGATCCGAATCGGAACCGCCGGCTACCGACGACCTCGACCTCGAAGAGGCGAACGTCGTCGATGTCGCGTTCGAGGCGACGGGCGGCGGCTACGCGCTCGACGTGACGCTCCATCACGACGACGAGGGCGAAGAGGGGTACGCGAACTGGTGGCAGGTCGAGGGGCTCGACGGGTCACGGCTCGGCCGCCGAGAGCTGCTCCACGCGCACTCCGAGCAACCGTTCACGCGGTCCGAGACCGTCGGTGTCCCGGCCGACGTCGACTGCGTTGTCGTTCGTGGCCACGATGCGACGCACGGCTACGGGGGTGTCGCCGCTCTCGTCTCCCTCAGCGATGGCGCGACGCGGTTCGCTGACCAAGGAGCTGCGCCGCGGTCGTTCAGCGAAGCGGACTGCCCGTAGCGCGCCCCGACGAGCCTGACAGGCTATCGCGTGTCGAGATGGCGTTCCGGATACACACCCGCGGACGGGTTTTGTACGAGTGTGTTATATAAGGGCGTACGATGGCAAAAGCAGCAATCGTGATTCTCGCCGGCAACGAATCGCACTCCGACTACGGTCGCCTCGCGAACGCGCTCGAAGCGGCCAAGGAGTTCGCCGAGAACGACGACGACGAGCTGGAACTGATCTTCGACGGCGCCGGGACCCAGTGGATCCCGGAACTGGAAGACGAGGAGAGCGACTACCACGAGCTCTACCAGGCGGTCCGCGACGACGCGGCGGTCTGTGACTACTGTTCCGGGGCGTTCGGCGTCGAGGACGCCGTGGCCGACTCCGGGCTCGTCACGCTCGACGAGTACGACGGCCACCCGAGCATCCGCTCGCTCGTCGACGACGACTACGAGATCATCACGTACTAAGGCGCCGAAGGGACCTCACACCTCCCGGACGACCTCCGTTTTTTGAATCCTGCCTCGAACGACGACGTATGGACGCGTCTGCCTTCGTCGCTCCCGACGATCGGCCCGTCACGGCGGTCACGGTCGCAGAGATGCGGGACGTCGACCGGGTCGCCGTGGAGGAGATCGGCCTCGACCTCCCCCGGATGATGGAACACGCCGGTCGAGGGCTCGTCGACGCCGTTCTCGCCGCTCGACCGACCGATCTCCCCGTCACGGTGCTCGCCGGCAACGGCGGAAACGGCGGCGGCGGACTGGCGTGTGCTCGACATCTGGCGAACCGGGACCGCCCCGTCCGGGTCGTTCTCGACCGCGCGCCGACCGGAGTCGACGGCGTCACCGCGGAACAGCTACGAATACTGAAAGCGATGGACGTACCGATCGAATGGGTCGACGCCGACGCAGACATCGACGCGGCGCTCGACGGTCTCGTCGTCGACGCGCTGATCGGCTACGGACTGACCGGGGCGCCCCGCGGCGCCGCGGCGGAACTGATCGAGGCCGTCGACGGCGCGGCGGAGACGATCGTGTCGCTCGACGTCCCCTCCGGCACAAACGCGACGACCGGAGAGGCGCCCGGGGTCGCGGTCGAACCGGACCGCACGGTCACGCTCGCGCTGCCGAAGACCGGGCTCGCGGCCGTCGGCGGTGACCTCCTACTCGTCGACCTCTCGATTCCGGCGATGGTGTACGACCGCCTCGATATTGAGTACGACAACCCGTTCGGCGACGAATTCGCCGTCCCGTTGTCGCGGACGGACGCCGAGTAGAACGGCCCGTCGGTTCACGCGGGTTACCCCGGACTCACCGGAGCGTTATACGGTTCGGTGTAGTGTGTCCGTTTATCAATGACGCCAGCGATCGGTGACGCGGCTGAACTGACGGACGCGGACGCGGGGCTAGAGGCGAGGAGAGAGCGACCCGAACCGACGAGACGGCGAACGGGCCGATGAGCGCCGAGAGCGCACGCGACCCCGAGCGGGTCGCGACGTGGAGCGACCTCGGAGACCGGGAGCCGACGCACGCCCGGGCGGCCGGCGTCGACCTCGTCGTGGTCCGGTACGACGACGAGGTGTCGGTGCTGTACGGCCGGTGTCTCCACCGCGGCGTGCTCCTCGGCGACGGCCACGTCGAAGGCGAGGACCTCATCTGCGGGGTCCACGGCTGGGACTACCGGTACGACACCGGCGTGAGCGAGTACGACAACTCGGAGCGGTTAGAGAAGTTCCCGGCATGGATCGAAGCCGACGGCGACGGCGAGGAGGCGGTGTACGTCGACGCGGCGGCGGTCGCCAAGTGGGCCGACGACCACCCGGAGCCGTACGACCTACCGGAGAACGCCGACGAGGCAGACGACGTGGACGCCGCGGTGAACCCCGAGTTCTACGGCGAACCGGAGGCCGAGACCGAGCCGCACACCCACTACATCCAGACGCTCGCCCGCGAGGGTCCGGAAGGGATCGGCGAGCACGGGAGCGTCTCCGCGATGGGCGTCCCGCGGACGGAGCTGCCGAGCTGGGACGACCTCCAGATCCTCACCGCCCAGCTCGACCGGACGCCCCTCGACGACGAGGCGCCCGTCGATTCCGGGCTCGTGATCGGCCCGAACGCCGAGAACCCGCTCGAACTGGAGATCCCGGTGTTCGTCAGCGACATGAGCTTCGGCGCGTTGAGCGAGGAGGCGAAGGTCGCGATCTCGAAGGGCGCGGACGCGGCCGGGACGGGGGTCTGCTCCGGCGAGGGGGGCATGCTCCCCGAGGAGCAGGCGGTTAATTCGCGGTACTTCTACGAGTACGCCACCGGGAAGTTCGGCTGGGACATCGAGAAGGTCGCTGACGTCCAGGCGTTCCACTTCAAGGCGGGCCAGGGCGCCAAGACCGGCACCGGCGGCCACCTCCCGGGCGAGAAGGTCCAGGGGAAGATCGCGGAGGTCCGGGACCTCGAACCGGGCACCGACGCCGTCAGCCCCGCGCGGTTCGACGACTTAGAAGCCCCAGACGACTTCGCGGCGATGGCCGACCGCGTCCGCGAGGTCGGCGGCGGCATCCCGGTCGGGTTCAAGCTCTCCGCCCAGCACATCGAGGACGACATCGATTTTGCGCTGGAGGCCGGGGCGGACTACCTGATCTTAGACGGCCGCGGCGGGGGGACGGGCGCCGCGCCGGACGTGTTCAAAGACAACATCTCGGTGCCGACGATCGCGGCGATCCCCCGGGCGCGTCGCCACCTCGACGCCCGCGGCGCCGACGACGTGACGCTGATCGCGACCGGAGGGCTTCGCACCGAGTCGGACTTCATCAAGGCGCTGGCGCTCGGCGCCGACGGCGTCGCGGTCGCGAACGCCGCGATGCAGGCGATCGGCTGTCTCGGGATGCGCGCCTGCGACTCGAACAACTGCCCGGTCGGGATCGCGACGCAGAAGGAGGGACTTCGCGACCGGCTCGTGGTCGACTCGGCCGCCGAGGGGCTCGCGAACTACTTCGCCGCGACGGTGAAGCTGATGAAGGTGATGGCCCGCGCCTGCGGCCACGACGCGCTGACCGAGTTCGAGCGCCGCGACCTGACGACGTGGAAACGGGACGTCGCCGACCTCACCGGCGTCGAGTACGGGGGCGTGGGCGCGGAGGGGCGTCGGCGGTGAACGGTCGGCTCGGCCGAGGGAGTCGGCTCGGCGAAGACCGGCGGCTCAGTCGAGCGAGTCGGGTCGGTGGAACGCGTCTGGACCGTGGTCGTCCAGCCAAGTGAACGCGTACAGTCGTCGCGCCGGAACCCAGTCGAGCCGGCGCCCGTCCGTCGCGGCGCCTGTGTGTGGATTCCACGTCGTCCCGTCGCTGACAACGCCGGCGTCGGTCATCTCGAATTCGTGACCGGGGTCCGCGTACGCGTGAATACCGTCGTCCGTCGCGAAGGCGACGACATCCCGGTGGCCGACCGTCGTCCGCGCGACGCCGCCGGCCGCCCGCACCCGCGAAAAGGCGAAGCCGACCGCGTCCTCGTCGAACTCGACGCCGACAACGACGGTTTTGGGGTCGAGGTCCGCGGGTCCGTCCCACTCCCGAGTGTCGGCCGCGCCGCGGTGTGCTGCGAGCCCGAACCCCTCGCCCGCGGCGTACGCCTCGTACGGCGACTCGGCGTAGTCGATCGGGGCGGGCTCATTGTCGTCGCTCGCGGCCTCGCTCTCTCCCCCCGGCGGGTCGAGGACGACGCCGTCCGGGTACGACTCGCGGAACTCTCGGGCAGAGAGCATTGCCGCCGGGCGGACGGACAGCGAGTCGCCCTCGAACGCACCGTCGATACACTCGCCGGTGGACTGCTTCCACTCGCTGCCGGTCTCTCGATCGTACATCACGAGGTCGTCGTCCGCGAGCTTCCCGGACACCCCGAACTCGAGCGTCCGCCCCGCGTGGCTCCGGTCGTATAGGACCGCGCTCCCGCAGAGGGGACACCACGTCACGGCGATCGGAATGCTGCCGGACGCGCCGTCAAGGGCGTCGTTGACGATCTCGTGGAACTGGAGGTACCGCACCGGATACGCGCGCGGCGGATCTGCGTCGGTCACGGCGATGACCGCGTCGTTGGCGTCTCCGTCGTACGCGCCGCTGAACCGAGGCTCGTCGACGCTCGGAATCGCGTCTCGGGGAAGGACTCGTCGGACGTTCACGTCGGCGACTGGCGCTCGCTAGACATAACTCGGTCGTCCGCGGGTTGGGGCCGCCACCGCACAGCGCCGCGTCGCTTATTCGACTGGCCGCGCACTGGCGGGTATGAAACGCGTCCGCGTCGACGACGTGGAGAACTCGCTTCAGCCGGCCGCGGTGATGCGACCGCTCACTGACGCGCTCGGGCTGACGGACATGGCCGTGAACTACTACGAGCTCGAACCGGGCGACAGCTTCGCGTTCGCGTACCACAGCCACGAGGTCCAAGAGGAGGCGTTCTACGTCATCTCCGGCACCGCGACGTTCGAGACCGAGGAGGGGCCGGTCGAGGTGGGGAAAAACGAGATCGTGCGGTTCGACCGCGGCGAACTCCAGCGCGGCTGGAACCGCGGCGACGAGCCGGTCCGTGCGCTCGCGCTCGGCGCCCCCCTAGAGTACGGCGAGATGCCGCGGCTCCGGTACTGTCCCGACTGCGACGCCGAGCGGGACAGCGAGTTCGACCGCGTCACCGAACCGGGCGCCGACGGCGCGGCGTCGGGTCGCGAGGCTGTCGTCACCCGCTGCGCAGAGTGCGGGACCGAGACGGGGCGCTGGTACCGCGGGTCGATGGACGGAGAGGTGCCGTGAGGCGATGACGCAGCAACGCCTCCCGGACTCGGTCGAGCGATTCCTCGCCGAGAACCGGACGAACCTCGTCTCGACCGCAGAGACCCTTCTGAGCCACGACACGGCCAACCCGCCGGGTCACACCGCGACGGCGGTCTCGTGGATCGCGTCGCGGCTGGAGACGGCGGGTGTCGACTTCGAGCGGATTGCGGTCGACCCGGAGAAGCCCAATCTCGTCGCGACGCTGCCCGGAGCGTCGGACCGGACGCTGTGTTTCGTCGGCCACGTCGACACGGTCCCGTTCGACGGGACCGAGTGGTCGCGCGACCCGCTCGGCGAGCGCGAGGGCGACCGGCTCTACGGCCGCGGCGCGACGGACATGAAGGGGGCCGTCGCCGCGATGCTCCAGGTCGCGCTCGCGTACGCGGAGTCCGACGCGGCGCCGCCGGTCGACCTACGGTTCGCGTTCGTGAGCGACGAGGAGACCGGCGGCGACGCCGGCCTCCCGAGCGTCAGGGAGGCGATCGAGTTCGCTCCCGACGCCTGCGTCATCGGGGAGACGACCTCCCGGAACGGTCGCTTCGCGGTGTCGATCGCGGACCGCGGCGCTATTTGGCTGACGCTAGAGGCGACCGGCGAGGCCGCACACGGCTCGCGACCGATGCTCGGCGTCAACGCAATCGACCGACTGACGGCCGCGGTCGGCCGACTGAAACAGGAATTCGGGACGCGTGAGCTGGACGTCGCCCCGGAGATGGGGCCGATCGTCGAGGAGTCGGTCGGCTTCCACGAGGGGGAACTCGACGCCGAGACCGTCCGCGATCTGTTCCGGTACCCGACGGTCAACCTCGGCGTGATCGAGGGCGGGAGCGCGGTCAACGCCGTCCCGGCGTCGGCGCGGGCGGAGGTCGACGTGCGGCTGACCGCGACCGTCGAGACTCGCGACGCGCTCGGATCGATCCGGCGCTGTCTCGGCGGGATCGAGGGGATATCTGTCGCGGACGCCTCGTGGAGTCGCGGGAGCTACGAGCCGATCGACTCGCCGCTGGTCGAGGCGAGCGCGGCCGCGGCGGGGGCCGCCGTCGACGAGCGGATCTACCGTCGGAGCGCGACCGGCGGCGGCGACGCGAAGGACCTGCGCCACGACGGCATTCCGACCGTGGAGTTCGGCTTCGGAACGGACACCGCCCACGCGGTCGACGAGTACACGACCGTCGACGCGCTCGCGCGGAACGCCGAGGCGTACGCGCGGCTGGTGGGGGAATACGCCGCGCGGGTGGGAGACGGCGACAGTACCGACCGCTGATCGGTCCTACTCGTCGCCGTACGTGTGGAAGTCGACCGCCTGTTCGAGCAGCTCGTCCGGAATTCCCGGGACCTCCTCGTCGCGAACGGGGCCGGCCTCCCGCAGCGCCTCGGGGGTCCGCGGGAACTCCCGGAGCGCGAAGTGGATCGAGATGCCCGCCTTCGCGCCGTCGGCGAGCGCGATCGGGAGCTGATTGTGGCCCGGCGTCACGTCGCCGACCGCGTAGACGCCGTCGACCGACGTCTCGCCGTGGTCGCCGACGTCGACGGTCCCGTCGTCGTTGAGGTCGCAGCCGAGCTCGCGGGCGAGCCCGTTGTTGTACTCGGAGCCGTACATCGCGAACCCGCCCTTGTACTCGCGGGTCGTCCCGTCCTCGAACTCCAGCGCCTTCAGCCAGCCGTCCTCGCCGTTCTGGACGCCGGAGACGTCCGCGTGAATCACGTCGATCGGGTGGTCGTCGAGCATCGTGGCGGTGTCGTCGCTCCACTCCGGCTCGTGGCCTCGCGTGAGGATGTCGACGTCGTCGGTGAAGTTGAGCATGATCCCGGCGACGTGAGCGGTGCTCTCGGCGTGCCCCATCACGTACACCGGCTTGTCGACGAACATGTGCGCGTCGCAGTGTAGGCAGTAGTGGAGCCCGCGTCCCGTCCGCGGCAGCGGCGGATCGGGGCGCACGTCGTTGAAGCCCGTCGCGAGGACGACGGCGTCGGTCTCGTACACCGCACTGTTCCCCTCTAGCGCGATGCGGTCGTCGTCGTCGCCTGCCCGATTACACGACGCGATCACGTCGCGGTGGAGGTCGCAGCCGTACTCTTCTAGCTGTTCCTTCCCGACCCCGAGCAGCTCGTTCCCGCTCGTCTCCTCTCGCGTGCCGATCAGGTTGTGGACCTCCTGCATCATCGCTGCGCGACCGCCGCCGCGGTCGACCAAAGCGGTCCGGTGACCTAATCGGGTGCTGTACAAAGCCGCGGTCTGGCCGGCGGGACCGCCGCCCACGACGACCACGTCGTACGACTCCGTCGGTAAATCCGCTGACATACGGCTCTCGTCGCGCGGGAGGAACAAAAGCGTGCGTTGTTGCCGAACCGCACAGACGCCGATCAATTATAACCGGCCGACGCTTCCGCCGTCCGGTCGCCCGCCCCGCTATTCCCGGTACGCGCAGTGGAACCCGGCGGCATGCCGGTAGAACGTCGGGATCACCGTCCCGCGTAGGTCTGCGTCGGGTTCGTCCGCGAACTCCGCTCCAACCCAGGCGCGGGCGTCGTCGACCGCGGCCGCGACGTGCGGCGGGAGCTCGTAGGCGTCGGTTGCGGTGAGGTATGCCCGCGTGAACGCGTCCGCGAGGCGGTCGAGGAACCGCTCCGTCGGCTCGAACGCGTCCCGGTCGTCGGCGACCAGTCGGTAGTAGGTGCGCCGGATCAGTTCTGACCCGTCATCGATTCCGTGGTCGTCGAATGACCCCGTCGTCGTACAGTCGTCGGTCCCGTCGTCTCTGTTCGCGTGGTCTATGCTCTCGTCCATACGAATGAAGACGTGCGGTTACTATAAGTAAGCATAACTGGCGTGTGCCTCTGTCGCACACGCGAGCCGATCTCATTCACGAAGCGTGTCACACACCGCTGGAAAAGCCGTCGTCCCCGCCGTAATCCCGTGATCGATACGAGAAACTCGCTCGCACCGAGAGCGACGTCGGCGAGCCGTCGCAGTTCACCGCCTCTCAGTCAAAAGAAACCCGGTGAGAACGCGAGGTATTGTCGAGAATTGCTAACTTTTGTGTAGGAGCCGTCCCGAGCCTGAACAATGAGGCTTCGTGGCCGTCCGACCTCGTTCTGACTCCTACTTCTACTGCTTGGACAGCTATCGGTTCGCGCGCTCGCCGGTGGCACAGCGCTACTCGTGACCCCGTCCGGCGAACTCGTGGGACCGCCGACCGGACCGCTCGACAACGCACCGATCGAGAACTTTCTCCTTCCCGGTTTCGTGTTGCGTCTGGTGTTCGGTCTGGTGTCATCGATCGTCTGTTACAAGCTCTACACGCGGCGACGGTGGGCCCGGCCGGGAGCGATCGGCGTCGCGCTGGCGCTCCTCGTCTGGGTGGCCGTCGAGGTCTCCGTCGGGTTCACCCGACCGACAGTCTCCCTGAACGTTGCGACTGCGATCGGTGTCGCGGGGGCCGCTCTATCCTCGGCAGTTCGTGCCGATCAATGGAACGAGAGCGCGTAGGCCTTTGCGGTCTCTCCGCTGCCGTCCAGCACGGTCGGTCCGGTGACCTCCAGTCCTCACTCCAACGCGGCCCGGATCTCGTCGGCGCCCGTGACGCCGACGAACCGCTCGACCTCCTCGCCGCCGCGGTAGACCGCGACCGTGGGGATCGACCGGACGCCCGCCTCCGCGGCGAGCCCGTTGTATTCGTCAGTGTCGACGCCGAGGACCGGGGCGTCGATCGTCCCGGACAACTCCTCGAGGATGGGCGTTTGCTGCTTACAGGGGCCGCACCAGTCCGCGAAGTAGTCGACGACGACCTGATCGTTCTCCGCGATCGCCTCGTCGAACGACTCGGTGCTCTCCACGTCGATGATCCCGCCGGCCTGTGCGTCGTCGCCGGAAGCCGCGTCGGATGACATACCCGAACGGAGGGCTCGAAACGGGATATTCTTTCCCGAACCGCGCGGTAAGCGGGTTACCCTCGGCTCACCGCGAGACGCGCTCGCCCTTCCGTGTCGAATGGTAACGCGGACACATTTTCGCCTCGTCCTTATCCGCTCGTCGGCCGTCTATCGGCCATGCCAGTCGAGTCGAACGCGCCATCGGTACCGAGCGACAAGGACGCGATCCTCAGCGCGCCGCGCGAGGAGGGTGCGAACGTGCTGCTGACCGCGAACCGATACGACGACCCCGACCGCGGCCGTCACGGGGCGATCATCGAGGAGACCTCGGCGTTCCGTTCGGACATCGAGCTGTTCTACGACCTCCACGCGCTCGCGTGGAACGCCGACGAGGGGCACACGCTGGACGCCCGCGACGACGCCGTCGAGAGTGACGTCTCGTACGCTTCGAGCAAAGTCCCGGAGATCACTCTCGAGAATCGCTTCGACGAGGAGGGATCGACCGGGACGCTCACGCAGCGCGTCGTCGCGAGCGTCGACACCTGCGGCCTGCTGATCGAGACCGACGCCGAGTTCGAAACCGTCGCGGAGCGGACGTTCTACACCGTCGCCGACCTCGGGATCCACGGCCACGATCACGAGGACCCGAACGCGGTCCAGGAGGCGTACGTCACGGAGCGCGACGGCGCGGAGCTGGTGGTCGCGACCGACGGCGACCGGTGGCTGGCGTTCGCACAGGACCGCGACGGGGATCGCGAGTTTGACGGCCGCCGGATCGGCCACACGGGCGTCGCGGCGGGGCCGGACCGGAGCGCATGGGCCGATATCTACGAGGGCAACGACGGGTTCGTCGACGATGCCGAGCGCGGCGAAGGGAACCTCGACGCGGGCGTCGGGCTGTACGTCGGCGAGACGGACGCCGCGTCGTGGCTCACGGGCGTCGGCTTCGGCTACGGCGAAGACGCTGCGGTCGAGCACGCCCTCCGACTCCTCGACCGCGGCTACGAGTCGGAGCGGGAATCGTTCGCGACGGCGTGGAAGGAGTGGCACGAGACGGTCTCGGACGGCCCGACCGACGACCCCCCCGTCAACGGCCTGTACGAGCGGTCGCTGACGGCGATGAAGTGCGCTCAGGACGGCTGTTGCGGGGTCATCGCGGGCGCGTTCAAGCCGAGCGACATGACGTACAAGTTCATCTGGCCGCGCGATCAGGTGATCATCACCCAGGCGCTGATCGCGGCCGGGGCCGAGCGCGAGGCGCGGCTCGCGCTCCGGTGGTTCGACGAGAACCAGATCACCGGCGACGTCGTCGACGACCGGGGGATCGACCGGCACGGGACGTGGTGGCAGAACTACTACGTCACCGGCGAGGCCCACTGGCGGGCGCTCCAGCTCGACCAGGTCGGCGGCCCGATATACGCCCACTGGCTCGTCTGGCGGGAGACGGGCGACGACGACTTGCTGGACGAACACTACAACATGTCACGCCGCGCCGCGGAGTTCCTCCTCTCGTACGACAACGGCTACGGCTTCCCGAAGAAGCACCAGGACCCGTGGGAGGAAATTTGGGGCCACAGCACGGAGGGCACCGCGGCCGCGATCGCGGGGCTGCGCGCCATGAGCGAACTCGCCGACGCGCGCGGCGACGAGGGATTCGCAGATGAGTGCCGCGAGCAGGCGACCGTCTGGGCGGAGAACTTCGAAAAGTACTGTTTCAAATCCACGCCGTACGGCGACGCCCTCGTCACGGCGGACAGCCCGGAGACGCCGTCCGACCCGTCGGCCGACGCTCGGCCCGACGCGGCGGCGTTCATGGCCGTCTGGCCCTGGAACGTCGTCGACGCGGACAGCGATTCCGTCGCCGCGACGCTCGCGGCTGCTGCCGACGAGGCGTGGGTCGCAGGCGATTCCCCCTGTCTCGGCCGGTACCCCGGGGACCGTTACACTCCGACTGGCACCGTCGAGGACGGCGGCTGGCCGCTCTGTGAGGCGTACGCCGATACCGCGCGCTGGCTCGGCGGGAGCGATCCCGACGCGGTCGCGGACCACGTGTTCGAGGACGCCCGCGAGTGGACGACGACCGCCGGGCTCCTGCCCGAGCGCGTTGACGGAAGCGGCCGGGTCAGGTGGAACTCGAACCTCCAATGGAGTCAGGCGACGTACCTGCTCCTCGTCGAGAACCACGTCCGCGACGAGGCGTTCGGACTGGCGCCCGACGGTGGAACTGACTGAGTGATAGCAGGCGTCGGAACGCTCCGAGGAGACCGCGAGCTACTCCGGCGCGACGGCGTCGAGCGCCGCGGAGCGCCATCGATCGATCGCGTGAGCGACGGGGTCCTCGGACCTCTCCTTGTCGACGTAGTACTGGTAGACGTGACCACCCTCGTCGAGCAGCCGGCGGCCCCGCGTCACGAGACCGGTCTCGCGGAGCCGCTTCAACGAACGGTTCACGTTGCTGCGGTCGCGGTCGAGGCGGTCGCTCAGTTCGCTGGTCGTCGCTCCCGTGACCTCGACGACGGCGTCGTAGGTGCGAACGTCCTGTTCGCCGAGGTCGAACACCGTCTGGAACACCTCCTCGCGTGTGGGATTTTTCACCGAAAGCGCGCTCTCGTCGGCTCTCGTTCCCCGGTGGCTGACTCCGCGCTCGGCCCGCGCATCCGACGAGACGTCCGTCGACAAGTCCGTTCGACTACTCATCGTCCGGCACCTCCCCGCCGGCGCGACCCGGAAGACGCGGGCCGGTCGGCTTCTGCGTCCCCTCGACTCCGTCGAC
>NZ_SGXU01000397.1:0-433 GCF_005435015.1 Halorubrum sp. SP9 | reverse complement strand
ATCCGGGAGTGACTCGGGATCGCTGCCAGAGATCAGTACCACTGGCGTCGTTGACCCATTCGCACGGAGCTGGTCATACACATCCGTGCCAAGCATATCTGGCAGTTTATAATCAAGAATAATCAGATCGACAGCTGGGGTCGCCTTTCGGATCGCCTCTTTCCCTGTCTGAGCCAAGCGTACTTGATAAGCATTCATAAGATAGTGTTGGTAGAGAGATGCGAGATCATCGTTATCCTCCACGAGAAGGATAATCTTCTCAGCAGTCATAACCTGAACTAGTTAGTTCAGTATAATATATTTTTGGGTATTTTGACATTATGCCCCCCTCGAGAGCAGGTCAAGCAGACAGTAGCGTGTTCCTTGATGTCCGCCAAGAGAAGTCCGACACACCGGGCGTCACTCCGAGTACAGTTACGGAAAATACGAGGCG
>NZ_SGXU01000396.1:0-434 GCF_005435015.1 Halorubrum sp. SP9 | reverse complement strand
AGAAAGCCACCCGCAAGTGCTGACTAACATCCATGAGTGACTACACGCGAGAACCCAACGAGAACTGGCTTCAAGAGAACCAAGGCGAGACGGTGCTGTTACAGTTCCCACACGCAGAGTACGTTGTCACTGTCTATGATGACACAGAAACCGCAAAGATGCTCAACGAAGCCGATGGGGGTGTTCCAGCGGATGACTAAACTACATCGGAAGAAGGTTACAAAGAGCCGTAAGCACCGAGATCGTGGCGGCTTCCCTGTGTCACTCCCCGACAACGCGGAGATTGAGTACATCTCCGAGCAAGGGACCAGCCCCGTGTACGTCTACTACACCAAAACAGGTGAGAAAGATGAGTGACGCATGGATCTCCGTAGACACAGTCGTAGAGAACGGCGAGGTCCACGTCCTCCAACAGCGCGTGGTTGCTGCGGTGG
>NZ_SGXU01000395.1:0-436 GCF_005435015.1 Halorubrum sp. SP9 | reverse complement strand
TGAAGAGGACATCGGCGTGTTTCGCGGCCATTTCGCGGGCCGCCTGCGAGTTCCCACCCTGAAACACCTGCGGGCACGGATCTTGGACCGGCTTGGGCTCCATCGGTGCGCCATCGAACCCGTCGATGTCCTTGCCGATGGTGTAGAACCGACCGTCGTAGGTCGCACGGTCCTGCGTCCAAAGCGCTTTCAGGACCTCGATGAACTCTGTCGAGCGGGCGTACCGCTCGTCGTGTGCGAGCCACGACTGCCCGAACCCCGTGAATTCACCCTTGAACCACCCAGAGACGACGTTGATCGAGAAGCGCCCATTGCTGATGCGGTCGGCGGTCGCGATGAAGTTCGCGAGAGGGCCGGGCTCCCAGAGTCCCGGATGGACCGCTCCGATGACGTGTAGCTCGTCGGTCTGTGCCGCGAGCGCGTTGGCGACAGACAG
>NZ_SGXU01000394.1:0-437 GCF_005435015.1 Halorubrum sp. SP9 | reverse complement strand
CTCTTTCCGCACGAGCGACGTGTAGAGAAGCGGCGGGTAGTCAACCATCTCACTGAGGCCACTCAGTTTCCCGAGCCAGAAGGACGCATCCGAGATTGTACCCGAGAGTTCCTCATCAGTCACTAACTCACGTGTTGATGGGAGCGGTTCGGGCTTGTAGTACGAGCGCTGGCCGTAGGGTATGCGCTCTCCTGGTGCGTGTTCGCTAAACTCCCATGTCTCCATTGCATACCACGCTCGTATCTCGGCCTGTGAATTAAATTTGATAGGTAAAATTGTAACCCACGGTGCGATGTTCTTCCATTAGCTATAGCCAAGCTAGGGGACAATGGGTCACAGGCCTCGCTAGCCAGCGAACGAGCGCTGGCGAGCATCGAGCGCGTCAGCGACGATTTATTGGAGAAGGTCGACCAGTTCGAGAAGCGTGTGGACGAGCT
>NZ_SGXU01000393.1:0-438 GCF_005435015.1 Halorubrum sp. SP9 | reverse complement strand
GAGGAGGAGTACGGCGAGGACGTGATCACCGAAGACCAGCTCTGGGAGGACCACGACGGCGAGCAGCCCGAGGGTACCCTCGTCGTCAAGGACCGCATCGCGGACAACATGCTCCAGCAGCTCCTGACCCGCACCGAGGAGTACGGGGTCATCGCGACGATGAACCTCAACGGCGACTACATGTCCGACGCCGCCGGCGCCCAGATCGGCGGCCTCGGCATCGCGCCCGGCGCCAACTTCGGCCACGGCCGCTGTCTCGCCGAGCCCGTCCACGGCTCCGCGCCCAAGTACGCGGGCGAGGACAAGGTGAACCCCACCGCGATGATCCTCTCCGGCCGCGAGATGCTCGATTACCTCGGCTGGTCCGACGCCGCCGACCTCGTGCGCGACGCCGTCGAGGAGACCATCGCCTCCGGGAAGGTCACCTACGACCTCCAC
>NZ_SGXU01000392.1:0-440 GCF_005435015.1 Halorubrum sp. SP9 | reverse complement strand
TTGGTCGTGCCGGTCGTCGTATTTGGGCTCACGCGGTTCCTCCCGCAGGAGCCGGTGATTCTCGTTGGCGCGTTCATGGTGTTGTTGACGCCGTGTATCGACTACGTCATCACGTTCACCGAACTCGCAGACGGTGACGCCGAGCAGATCACGGCCGCGACGCCGGCGCTGATGCTCATCCAGCTGTTGTTGCTCCCGCTGTATCTCTGGCTGTTCATGGGTCAGCAGGTAGCCGAGTTCATCGAGGCTGGGCCGTTCATCGAGGCGTTCGTCGTCATCATCGCGCTGCCACTGACGCTCGCATGGGCGACCGAATACTGGGCGGAGCGCTCCAGCCGCGGCGCCCAGTGGCAGGACACGATGGGATGGTTGCCGGTCCCGATGATGGGGGCGACGCTGTTCGTCGTCATCGCCTCTCAGCTGCCTCGCGTACAGGACTC
>NZ_SGXU01000391.1:0-441 GCF_005435015.1 Halorubrum sp. SP9 | reverse complement strand
TCTCTCTGGGATCTTTGACTTTCGATCAGCAGGCGGGTGGAGTGTAGCGACGTCCATCCCAAGTGCCGATTCATCAGTGTATCCGAACAGCTGTTTGGCGCTCTCGTTCCACGTCTGGATCTGCCCGTCTTCATTGATGGCGAGGAAAGCATACTCGTCAACGCTTTCAATCAATAATCGGAATCGCTCGCGCTCTGCAAGCAATTTCTGTTCGCGCTCTCTGCGTTCAGTAATATCCTGCTGGATACCGATGTAGTTCTCGACAGTACCGTGTTTGTCTGTAACGGGTGTGATCGAGAGCTGACTCCAGTACGGTGTCCCGTCTTTTCGATAGTTTTGAATGTCAAGTGAGACCGGTTCTTCTCGGCTAATCGCTTCGCGTAGCCTCTGTTTACTTTCTGGGTCGGTGTCGTCACCCTGGAGAAACCGTGGATTTTGGCC
>NZ_SGXU01000390.1:0-441 GCF_005435015.1 Halorubrum sp. SP9 | reverse complement strand
ATCCGCAAACGAATACAGCCGGTCCTCAATGAGATCAAAGAGGTCAGTGAGTTCCTCATCTGGTCGTGCAAAATTCTCTGTTGAGAAGGTGTACAATGTGACTTCAGTAATATCGAACTCGGAACACCAATGTAGCATGTCTTCAGTGGTTTCCGCACCGTGAGCATGCCCATCTGACGGATCAAGACCTCGTTCACGGGCGTACCGCCGGTTTCCGTCCTGGATCACAGCAACGTGATCTGGTGTCAGAGCAAGTGACTGCTTAATCTCGCCAATATAGATGTTGCGAAGCCACTGTCTCGCCCACTTAAACATTTTGTGTGAGTATACCTCATCACGTGTGTTAATTAAGGTGTTCACTTGACATGGTGCGGCGGAGAATTACCGTACCCTGTGTGCTCACGGCTTATGCTGGTCGTCTGTGAGGCGAAACTGCCTTGC
>NZ_SGXU01000389.1:0-442 GCF_005435015.1 Halorubrum sp. SP9 | reverse complement strand
TTCGGTTGTGGATATAAAAAAGTGCGGCCTAAAGCAGCCCCTCGACAACCGAGGCCACAAGGTCCGCAGGGACAGCGTTTCCATTGAGTGCGTACTGCTCTCGCTTGTTCCCTTTGAACACGAACGTATCGGGGAACGTCTGAAGCCGCGCACACTCCCGAACGGTGAGCCGCCGCGGCTCCTCGTGGTGGACAGGTGGCGCGGACTTCCCCGCGACGAGGGTAAACGCGGGTTCATCGGGATACGCCCGTGCGTACGCAGGATGTTTCGCTTGTCCGTGCTCCGTCTCACGGAGTTTTTCCACCGTACTTTCTGCGTGATTGATTGACACGTGGTTGTCTACATCGTGATCGCTGTCTGGATCAGGGAGATCCCCGATGGCGGCCTCAACGCCGACGTACGGCTCTTGTTCAGTCATCAAGGACATCATCTCCGTACAGTT
>NZ_SGXU01000388.1:0-442 GCF_005435015.1 Halorubrum sp. SP9 | reverse complement strand
GAAGAGTCGGTATGAGCGCTAGACAGTCAATATGTCGTTCCTAGCTCCGACCGATCACTGCTGGACAAGCCAATACGCTAAGCCGAGCGCCTCGCGCAACACGACGCCAGCAGCAAATACATAAACTGCCTCTAGGGGAAGCGGGAGGAAGTCAATGGTCGCAACAGCTACCGACATGATGATACCCATCCCAACCCACGCGAACGCGAACTACCGGTCAGCGCTTGTTGACTGTGTCCCCAGGCGAGCCATACCATCTGTTCTCGCGAGTTTAACAAAAAATTTTGCTCGTAAGGGGGGCCCGAAGCCGAGTGGGGTCGGTGGTCGGCCCTGAACCGATGGCGAGTTTATAGCCTAGCAGACGCCACTAGGTGGCTCTCGCATAGTAGGGGCCAACCTGTAGAGCGAAAGATAGTGACTGAGGTTGTGGCTACTGTCTTAT
>NZ_SGXU01000038.1:0-22803 GCF_005435015.1 Halorubrum sp. SP9 | reverse complement strand
GGCCTCGCCGGCCTCGGGCTCGTCGCGCTCCACCGGCGCCTCGCGCGCGGCCCCGAGCCGACGGACGACGCGGTCTGGTCGTTCCTCGCGATGGAGGACGCGCTCACGGGGGTCGGGTTCGTCACCGGCGGCCTCGGTGTCGGCGTCGGCCTCGCCCTGCTGGCGAGTGGGCACTGGGGCGTCGAGGCGCTCGCCGGGCTCCGGCGCAGCGGCGTCGAGCCGTACCTCTCCGTCTCGACGGTCCCGGTGACGCCGCGGCTGGTGACCGGGGTCGGGCTGGTGGCCGGGCTCGCCGTCCTCGCGGCGACCGTCGTCGCCGTCGACCGCGAGTGACGCCGACCGGCCGTCCCCTACCCCCCGTCGCCGTCGTCGAACCCGTCCGGGTCGACGCCGAGAACGTCGTACGCGGCCGCCGTGTCGCCTGCCAGCCCCTCGAACAGGTCCCGCGCCCGCCGACGGGCCTCGGACGTGACCGCGACCCGGACCATCCCCTCGCCGGGCTGGCCGTAGACGACCGTCGACCCGAGCGGCGCCGCCAGCATCGCCGGCAGCGCCGCCAGGTCCTCCTCGCCGGCCACCTCGATCGTCACCGGCTCGTCCGTCGCGAGCGCCTCGGCGAGCGCGCCGAGCAGCGCCGCCGACAGCGCGGCAGCCGGGTTCCCGACGGGAATGCGCCGCTCCTCCGTGGCCGCGAGCGCGGTCTCGATCTCCTCGCGAACCGCCTCGCGCTCCGTCTTCCCGTCGACCAGCGCGACGTCCGGGACGCGACCGGCCTCCCGGAGGTGGTAGGTGACCACGTCGCCGACCGCGATCAGCTGTGGGGGCCCCTCCTCCGGCGAGCCGTGTCGCTCGCGGGTCTCGTCGACGCCATCTAGAAGGGCGGCGGCGTCCGTCGTCACCGGTCCCAGCGGCTCCTTGAACGCGTCGCGCAGCGATTCGGGCAGCGTGACAAGCGGGTCAGGTGCGTCTGTCATCGGTTCCTCCGGCGTCGCCGCGTGGGTTACCGGACCTTGAGCGCGTACGCGCCCGCATCGGAGACGTTCATTTCCTCGGCGATCTGGCTGTCCGCGGGCTTGGTGATGATGACGTAGCCCGCCCAGTCCTCCGTCAGCGACGACGACCCGCAGAGCGCGCAGGTCTGGGCGTCCGGGTCGTTGACGTGGTGACACTCGCGACACGCCAGGCGGTCCTCGGCCATCAGTCGGCCTCCTCACCGGTCTGTTCGCGGTGTTTCCGCTGCCCCTCGAGCCAGTCGTGTTTGCCGAGGCCCGGCTGTTTCGCCGTGAGCCCGATCTTCGAGTCGCGCGGGTTGCGCTCGTCGATGCTCTTGGTGACGACGCGGACGCGCACGGCGTCGTCGACGCCGAGCGTCTTGTCCGAGTCCGACGAGGCGAGCTGCTGGTTCGCGCCGTCGAACGTGAGGTACTCGTCGGTGATCTGCGAGACGTGGAGCAGCCCGTCCACCGGGCCGATCCCGACGAAGGCCCCGAACTCCACCGTCTCGACGACGGTGCCGTCCGCGACCTCCTGCATGTCGGGGTCGTAAGTGAGCGCGTCGAACTCCGCCTCGTAGTAGACGCCGGGGCGGTTGTGTAACACCGCGCCATCGCCGATGTCGTGAACCTCGATGACGCTCACGACGCTGCCGACGTCCTCGTCCATCCGTCCTTCCAGCTTGTCTTGAAGCAGCGCTTTCACCCGCTCGTCGGTGACGTCCGCCAGGTGCTTCGGCGGGACCTCGACCGTGTCCTTGAGTCGAACTCGTTTGTACATGTTGTTGGTTGTCCGCGGCCGCTAGGGTTCCGTTATCGCCAGTGTGTTCCGACCCCTTAAACCGATTACTGGTGCGTCCGCGGCCAGCACCCGGTTCGCGAGGGGTCCGTCGACCGTGACGACGGCGTCGACCCGGCCGGCCGCGGCCAGGGCGACGAGCGCGTCGTCGGCGTACGATTCGTTCGTTGCCACCGTCTCCGCCCGCTCCGCGAGGTCCGCGCCCACGCTCGCGGCGGTCGCCGCCGCGCCGTTGCCGCCCTGGAGGCCGTCGAGTTCCGCGATCACCGCCGCCGGAACGACGACTTCGTAGCCCCCGAGGAGCCGATCCAACTCCTCGAACAGTCGGAGATCGGCCTCGACCGGGGCCATCAGGGCGCTCGCGTCGAGCGCGATGACCGGAATTCCCTCGGAGCCGTCTCCCGCGAGGCCCTCGGCGCGCGCGTCGCCCGCGGGGCTCGACTCCGGACGGTCCGCGCGGGCGTCGTCGGCCACGCTACGTCAGCGTCCCGACGCCGATGAGTCGCCAGCGCGCGCCGACGCGCCGGTTGATCGCGATCTGGGCGCCCGCCTCCGCGCAGACCGGCCGTTTGAGGCTCACTTCGCACTCGCCGTCGCGCGCGCTCGTCACGGCGCCGACCGTCGTCGCCGTGCCCACCGTGAGCATCAGGGGCTCTCCGGTGCTGATCTCCTCGATGTCGCTCTCGCCGCTCTCGTCGTCCTCCTTGCCGACGACGCGGTCGAGGAGGTCGACCGTCATCTCGAACTCCTCGCGAGTCGGCGGGAGCGTCCCCGGTTCGCCGGCGACCTGGCCGGCGAGGGCGTCGCCCTTCGTCAGGCTCGGGTCGAGCCCCGTTCCGACGCCCAAGAGTCCGCCGGGGCGGGCGGTCTCGACGTCGTTGCTGCCGGCCTGGAGCGACCGGACGGTCGTCTCCAGCGGCCGCCACTCGGTCTGGCCCTCCTCGTCGACCTCGCGCCCCGGTCGGATCTCCAGCCCGTCGCCGACCGACAGCTCGCCGCGGACCAGCGAGCCGCCGACGACGCCGCCCTTGAGGTCCTCGGCGCTCGCGCCCGGACGGTTGATGTCGAACGAGCGGGCCGCGTACATCCGGGCGCTCTCGTCCGGGTCGCGGTCCGGGGTCGGGATCTCGGACTCGACCGCGTCGATGAGGAGGTCCATGTTGACCTCCTGTTGGGCCGACACGGGGACGATCGGCGCGTCCTCCGCGACGGTGCCCTCGACGAACTCCCGGATCTGCTCGTAGTTGTCGACGGCGCGGTCGCGGTCGACCAGGTCGACCTTGTTCTGCGCGATGACGATGTTCTCGATCCCGATGAGATCGAGCGCCATCAGGTGTTCTTCCGTCTGGGCCTGCGGGACGTCCTCGGTCGCGCTCACGACGAGGACCGCCCCGTCCATGATCGAGGCGCCCGAGAGCATCGTCGCCATCAGCGTCTCGTGGCCGGGCGCGTCGACGAACGACACCGTGCGGACCGGCTCGCTCGCGGAGCCGTCCTCGCACTCCTCGTCGACGGTGTAACACTCGGGCTCGTCGACGCCGGGACAGCGGCGGAACGTCGCATCCGCGTACCCCAGCCGGATCGAGATGCCGCGTTTCATCTCCTCGCTGTGCTGGTCGGTCCACGAGCCGGACAACGCCTGTACCAGCGTGGTCTTCCCGTGGTCGACGTGACCGACGAGACCGATGTTCACCTCCGGTTGTGTGTTGGCTTCAGTCACTGTTGAACCTCCTAACGGAGCAGTCTTATGCGAATTTCGCCCCGTGCGAGTGATAAAGTTGCTGTTATCGTAGCGTCAGCGTCGCCGGTGACGGCGGCCGTCTGAGCGGCGCGCCCGCGAGGAGCCGGCCCCGCGCCGACTCCGCGGCGCGGCCCCGCCTCGACGCGTTACCGTGCCGACCCCGCGGCGCGGTCCCGCCTCGACGCGTTACCGTGTCGGTCCCGCCTCGACGCGTCCGTGCCGATCGAGGCGCGGCAGGAACTCGCCGAGCCCTTCGAGGAGCGCGTCCTCGTCGCTGATCCGTTCCCGCTCGAAGGTCCGGGCGGGGAGGTACCACCGCGAACGGACGAGTTCGATCCGCTCGTCGGTCACCCGGTACCCGTCGAGGTCGTCCCAGCCCGTGACCGCCCGGTCGACGCGGAGCCCCTCGTCGGTCACGGCCACCTCCGAACCGTCGTCTCCGAAGAGGAGGAGGAACGTCGTCGAGACGCCGCCGAACGCCGGCCAGACCGCTTCGAAGCCGCCGTCGACCGTCACCGCGAGGAACGCGGCGACGGCCACGAGCGAGCCGGCGAGGACCGCGCCGCCGGCGAGGACCGGCCAGTCCCGCCCCTCGTCGTCGGTCCCGCCGACGGTGACGACCGCCACCTCCGTCGCGGCCTCGCGGACGCGCCGGCTCCGAAGGACCGCGCCGCCCACCGGAACGCCGATCCCGGGGAGCACGGCGAGGAGCCCGACCGCGGCGACGCGCGCCGCGGCGGACCCGGGAGTCGTCGCCAAGACCATGTACGGTAGGTAGGCGAGCGCCGGGACGACCGAGGCGACCGCCACGGGTAGCGTCGCGGCGGCGCCCGCGATGTCGTCGATCCGCCGAGCGGCGACCGCGACGACGACGGCGACGACGGCGCCGGCCGCGGCGAGCGCGGGAATCCGTGTCACACTCAGCGCGGGCGACCGGCCCGACAGCGCGAGGGCGGGCGTCGCGACCGTCGCGACGTACGTCCCGATGAGGGCTTCGAGGGCCCGTCGCTCTCGCATACCGCCCCGTTCGGGCGCGACCGCAAAAAATCGTCCCGTCGGCGCCGAACGCGCGCGAGGCCCGGCAGGACCCGTCGCCCGGAAGAGAGCGCACGTCCGACGCGACTTTACACCCCACTCGCCTACCACCGCTCGACATGGGATACGCGTGCCCGGTCTGCGACACGCCGCAGCGCGACGGCGAACACCTCGCGCACCACCTCGCGTTCACGGCGATGCTCCACGGCGGCGACCACGAGTCGTGGCTCGACGAGCGCGTCGACGACTGGAGCGAGCGGGAACCGACGGCGCTCGCCGCCGAGGTGACGCCGCACGCCGAGGACGCCGAGTACGACGAGGTGTTCGAGGACACCGTCCCGCGCGGCCGCCCGGACGTGGGGATGGGCTCGGGCGGAGAGGCGGCCTCCTCGGACCACGGCCACGACCACGGTCACGGCTCCGCTCACGACCACGGCGCCGACCCGGATCCCGCCCCCGACGCGGGCGTCCCGGACCCCGACGCGGTCGACGACCCGACCGTCGCCGAGGCGCTCCGCGAAGCGCGCGAGCTGACCCGGGAGGGGGCCGCGGACGACGGCGACGCGGGCGCGGAAGACGAAGCGGACGACGCCGACGCCCCCGACTCGTAGCGGAACGCCCTTCCCGCCCCTCGGCCAACTCCGGGCATGGAGACCAGAGGCACGTTCGCCCCGGAGACCCGCGCCGACGCGCTCGAACGGTACGAGGAGGTCGGGCCCGTCGCGCAGGTGGTCGTCCGCGAGGCGACGAAGGCGATGTCGTTCGACGCCGACGAGTACGACGAGCGCGTCACGCCCGAGGTGATCCGGACCGCCCGCGACGCGACGTTCGCCGAACTGCTCGCGGTCCACGTCGGTGAGGGCGACGAGTTCGACGAGTGGCTCGCGGCCAGCGAGTTCGACGACGAGGACGTGGTGCGGATCGGCTCCGACAACGTCGACAACGTCGTCTGGCATCCGGTCCCCTTCGCGGACGCGGTGATCGCGGCCACGTATCAGGAGGAGCCGGACGCGGCGGCCAGCACCCTGCGCCGCAACGCTTTCGGGCGCGTGTACCGCGAGGAGTTCTACGAGTCGGGCCGGTAGCCGGCCGACGGCAGCGTCACGGCGACGGGCCGGTCGCGAACGCCGGAGCGGCCGCTCTCCGAGACGAACGAAGCCGCAGAATCGGACCGCGAGCGTCGCTGACGGCGACGCGCTAGCGTCGGCGCTCTACAGGCGACCGACGTTCTCGACCGCGACGGATTCGACCTTCTCGACCTGCGAGAACGCCTCCTCGACGGCTTCCGTGCCGCCCGCGCCGTCGGGGACGATGACGGTCGGGAGGAGCGCGACCAGCCCGAACGCGACGTCGTCGCGCTCGAAGCCGCGGATCTTCGCGCCCTCGGGGAGGACCTCTTCCAGACGGTCCTGGAGGTCGTCGAGGTCGACCTCGGGGCTGTTCGGCATGACCTTGATCTTGGCGGCGACGTCGCCCATCTTACGGCCCCCGGAAGCCGCAGTCGTGGCACTCGTAGAGGTTGCTCTGCTTCCGGCACTTCGAGCACCGGTAGATGGTGGCGCCGCAGTCCGGACAGGAGAACCGCGCGGCGTTCATGCCGGACACCTGGATCCCACAGGAGACGCACTGCGGGGTACCCTGAGAGTCGCTCTGGCTCATACGTCTACTCACCAGCGCGCGACTTTTAACCGTTGTTCTTTGCCCCGCGAGCGGCGTGCGCCTCGATACCGCACCGCTCGATAGGCGCGCTCACGGCGGACCGTCGCGGTCCCGTGGGGAGTCTCACCCGACGATCAGCGGTCCGATCAACACGCCCATGAGATGGACGCGGCGCGCTCCGACCCGCGGCGGAACGAGCCCCAGCGCGCCGGCGACGAGGAGGACGCCGACGCCGAACATCCCGGCGAACGCGTACGAGAGGAGCGCGAGCAGCCCCAACACCCCGACCGAGAGCCGGGTGTAGTCGGCGTTCCCGACGATCCGCAGGTACGGGTCACCGACCAGCACGACCAGCGAGAACCCGAAGCAGGCGGCCGTCGCGGCCGCGACGAGCAGTATCGGCAGCGCGAACGGCACGCCGGCCCGGTCGAGCGCGACGGTCACGCCCGTCCGCGGTGTCTCGAGCGCGACCAGCGCGAACAGTGCGAATATCGTGTTCGCCGTGCTCGCGCCGCTCGTCGCCACGACGAACCCGCGGTCGGCCGACGCGCGCGGCACCGCGGGCATCGCGGCCACGGCGGCGATGGCGGCCGACACGCCCGGGACGTACCCGACCAGGGCTCCCGCGAGCGATCCGGCTCCCGCGCTCGTCCCGAGGTCGCGGGCGTCCATCGCGATCCGCGGGTCCGCCTGCGGCGGAACCCCCTCCCCGCCGAGCGCGTCGACGAGGACCGGGACGCCGAACAGCCCGGCGAAAAGCGGCGCCAGGACGCCCCCGGTCGACAGCGGCGCCGCGGGGTCGGCGTCGAGCGTCGCCAGTCCGAGCGCGGCGCTCGCGAGGAACGCGACGAGGCCGCCGACCGCGGCCCGCCGCGACGACTCCGTGAGCACGAGCAGGGCGACGACGCCGGCGAGCAGCAGCGGCAGGTGCGCGCGCAGCGTCGGGTACCCCCGAACCATGAGCCACGTGATCGGGACCGCCAGCGGGACCGCGAGCGCGACCGCCAGCCCGGAGCCGACCGCGGAGAGACGGACCGCCTCGCGCCCCCGGCCCGCGATCACCAACCGGTGCCCGGGGAGGGCGGCGACCGCGGTCGCGGCGTCCGGCACGCCGAGCGCGAGCGCGGGAACGATGTCGAGGAACGAGTGGACGACGCCGGCGCCGAGCATCGCGACGCCGACGAACAGCGGGTCCGCGGGCACCGACGGGGCGAACCCGGCCAGGAGGAGCGCGAAGTTGTTGGCGTGGAGCCCGGGGACCAGCCCGCTCGCGGTCCCGAGTGCGACGCCGCCGAGCAGAAACGCGAGCGCGCCGGCCGCGAACGTCGGATCGACCACCGGCCGCACGAGCGCGTCCATCGAGGTGGGGTGGCCGCGGCTCCTGACTTAACGTGTCGGCCGACGCCGCCCGTCAGCGGAACCTGTCTCGGCTCGAATCCGAACGGTTAGGCGTGGTTCGCCGCCTGCGCCTTCTTCTGCGTGACGTAGCCGGCGATGCGGTTGCGGACGCCCTTCGACTCGACGGTGGTCAGGGCGGTGACGCTCTCCTTGTTCGTCTCGAAGTCGGTGTTGAACGAGTCGGGGTACCGCTCCAGCAGGACGGTCCCGAGCTGCTTGATGTACTTGGGTTTGATGGCCATACCGAGCGGTACCGGCGGCCCGAACTAAAAGGGTTCGTTCCGCCGTGAGCGGCCGCGAGCCCCGGTCACCGCGGCTCGGGTCCGGCTCGCCGCGCCGCCCCCGCGCCGTCAGGACCGGTCGCGCTCCCGCCAGCCGGTCGCCTCGTCGATCCGCGCGAACGCCTCGCGCTCGGCCGGTCCGCCGCAGCGTTCCACCACGTCCGCGAAGTACTCCAGTCGCTCCAGTAGCTCGTCGGCGTCGAACGCCGGCACGTCCAGCCGCGAGGCGGCCACCGTGGCGTCGACGACCGCGCCGAACCCGCGGTTCACCGTCGGCACGCGCTCGGTCACGACCTCCGACTCGACCGGCGACAGCGCCCACGTCCGGACCGTGGTGTCGCCCTCGGTCTCGACCGCGACCTCTTCGACATCGACCTCGACCCACGCGTCGGCGCTCGGGAGGACCGCCGCGTCGACTTCCCGGACCGTCAGCGCCGCGTCGACGAACGTCCGCGGGTCGACGGTGAACTGGACCACGCCGCCGCCGCGCTCGGTGAAGTTCCGCCACGTGCGAGTGCGTCCGTAGGTTCGCGCGGTGACGGGACCGTCGGGGTCGTCCGGCGCGTGAAGTCCCAGCGCCGCGACGTTCCACCGGTCGTTCGGGCCGCGCGTCGTCACGACGGATTCGGTGACGCCGCGGAGCGGGACCGGCCAGCCGTCGGGGACGACGCCGGAGGGGTCTGCCCCCCGTTCGTCGCTCACGGCGCCACCTCCGCGCCCCGTCGGAGCGCGACGAACAGCGCCGCGCAGGTGAGGTCGGCGGTCGTCCCGGGGTTTATTCCCTCGTCGACGAACGCCTCCGCGAGCACCTCCGCGGCGGCGAGGTCGGCCCCGTGAACGGCCTCTGCCGGGACCGCGTCGACGCCGCCGATGCCGTCCGGTCCCGCCGACTCCACTCCCAGCAGCGCCGCCGCCCGCGCGCTCGCCTCGCGGGCCGTCTCCGCCCCCTGCGTCGACGCGACCAGCGTGTCGGGCCCCGCCGCGAGCAGTCCCAGGAACGCCCGCGCGGCCCGGTCCGCGAGGGGCCCCTCGTCGGTCAGGATCCACTCGGCCGCGCGGAACGTCCGCGGGAACCCCTCGGTCCACTCCGCGGCGTTGCGGTCTGGGACGCGGTTCGCCTCCGCCGAATCGGTCGCCTCCGCCGAATCACTCGGCGCCGCGGACAGCGCCAGCACGTCGCGCAGGGTCATCTCGCGCTCGCGGACGGCGGGCTCGGCGTCGCCTCCGCGGCGCACGTCGAGGTCGTCGGCGCCCGGCGGCGGGTCGTCGACCGCGACGTCGACGACCTCGAACGCGCGGTAGAAGGCGACCGCGTCGTCGACGGTCGTCGCCCGGCAGACCGCGTCGACGCCGGCGGGCGAGAGTTCGCGGTCGGAGTCCGCTGCCGCCCGTACCAACGGGACCAGGAGCAGCAGACAGCCGAACTGCGTGTTCGTGCGCGCGCGCTCGGCCATCCCGGAGACGGCGCGCTCGAAGGCGCCGCCGACCGATGCGACCTCGTCTCCGGGACCCTCGCCCGCCGCCAGTTCGAGCCCCTCTCGGGCGCCGACCGCGCCGCCGAGGAACGACTCGAACCGCAGGTCGTCGAGGTCGCGACGCCGGTCGACGTTCCCCGGCTTCGGCGTGCCGGCCACCTCTACCAGGAGCGCCAGCGTCGCGTCGTCGACGGGGTCGGTGGGTCGCCGGCCCCCTCGCGCGTCCCGGCTCACGGTCTCGCCTCCCGTTCGGGATCCGCCTTGTCGCCGCCCCTCGACACCGTCCCCGAACGCCACGCCTCGACCGCGTCACCGACGCGCGCGAGGGCGGGCGGGTCCTCCGTCGGGCGGCCGACGCTCACCGCGTCCGCGCCGTACGCGGCGTACTCCGCGACGGTCTCCCGGCCGCGAACGCCGTTGTTGGCGACGAGCGTCAGGTCAGCGAGGCCGTCCCCGTCGCCCCTCTCGGGCGCCGCGTCGACCGCCGTCGCGATATCGGCGATCACCGCCTCCGAGTCCATCGCGTCGACGTGGAGCCAGTCCGCGCCGGCGTCCGCGGCGGTCTCCGCGACCGCGACGAGGTCGACACCGGGGACCTCGGCGCGGACCTTCACGCTCGTCGTCGCGTCCGTCTCGGCCGCGGCGGCGACGTACCGCGCGAGGCGACCGGGATCGCGGAGGAGGGACTCGCCGCAGCCGACCGCGCGCAGTTCGGGCTGCCGGCAGTGGGCGTTGATCTCACAGACCGCGCCGCGGTCGGCGCAGACCTTCGCCGCTTCGCGGACCGGACCCCGGGTCGCGCTCCGGACGTTGACCCCGGGTCGAACCGGCGCGTCCGCGAGCGCGTCGAGCTGATCGGCGGCGAAGGCGAGCGGGTCGGCGGGGAGGAACTCGTCTCGCCCGCGCGAGACGAGGTCCCGGGCGGCCGCCCGGCTCACCGGGTCGATCGCGACCCCGCCGAGGAGCGCGACGTCGACGTGGTCGGCCGCGGCGCGGGCCCACTCGGCGTCCGCGGCCCCGCTGAGGCTCGCGGCGACGAGGAGGGGTCCCCGGGTCACTTCCCACCCCCCCGCGGAGCCCGGGAAGCCGGCGCGTCGCCGGCGACCGCTTCCAGGGCGCGCTCGCAGGCCAGAGCGACGCGCTCGGCGTCGTCCGCGTCGTCGATCCGCGTGTCTGTGCGCTCGACGTGGCGGTCGAGGTCGGTCCGGTCCGCCTCGTCGAGGACGAACGCGTCCGCGAAGGGGTACGCCTCCGCGACGCCCGCCGTCGACGGTTCGCGGCCGACGCCCGACATCAGCTCCGCCGCCGGCCCGGAGAACACCTCGTCGCCGACGAACGGCGAGACGGCGACCACCGGCGTCTCCCGGAGCGCGCGCTCGAAGCCGGGCAGCGCCAGCATCGGCCCGAGGCTCGTCACGGGGTTCGAGGGACCGATCACGACCGGGTCCGCGAGCGCCTCGACGACCGCGTCGGTCGGCTCGGCGTCGTCCGCGCCTCGGAACTCCACGTCGGCGACCGGCGGCTCGCCGCGGCGCGCGACCCAGTACGCCTGGAAGTGGAGCGTCTCGCCGCCCTCGGTGTGGATCAGCGTCGCGACCGGCTCGTCGGACATCGGGAGGAGGTCGACGTCGAGGTCGAACGCGTCCGCGAGGACTC
This sequence comes from Halorubrum sp. SP9, assembly GCF_005435015.1. NCBI lineage: Archaea > Methanobacteriati > Methanobacteriota > Halobacteria > Halobacteriales > Haloferacaceae > Halorubrum > Halorubrum sp. SP9. The sequence continues at coordinate 11,767 of NZ_SGXU01000038.1, read as the reverse complement.
GGACCGCTTCGGTGAGCGACTTCCCCTCGTCGAGCAGGCTCGTGCGCGTGAGGTGGACCGCGCGGTCGCGGTCGCCGATCTCCATGAACTCACCGACCGCCGAGAACCGCCGCCAGCGGGCGAGCTCGCGGCCCGCGGTCTGTACCGCGTCGTCGAGGTAGCGGGGAGCGCCCGGCTCGCCCTCGATCGCGTCCCCGGCCGCGGCCGCGAGTCGGGAGAGCTCCTCGTGGGTCGCGGTCGTGTCGCCGTCGATCCCCCACCACGTCTCGCGGTCGAGGACGCCGCCGCCCGCGAACAGCACGGTGTCGACGTCGGGGCAGACGAGGTGGCCGCCGATCTCGACGTCGTCGCCCGTGTTGGCGACGACCGCGGTCTCGGCCGGGTCCCACACCCGAGCTGCGCCGTCGAGGAGCTTCGGCGTGCCCGTCCCCCCGGCGAGGAAGGTTACCATACCGGCGCAAGGCGGCCGCCGGATTTGTATCCTCGCCTCCGCGGGCGTCGCGGTGAACCGGGATCGAGCCGCGAATTTGTCTGTCAGCGATCGACGACGCTCAATCGATCCTCACGACCGGCGCGTGCCCGCGAGCGGCCGCCTTCGGGGCCGCGAGTCGCGCAAGCCCTCGCCGGGTCTGTAGGCGGAGCAGGCCGAGTGCCTCGGGGCTTGACCCCGAGGCGGTTCACCGCCGGACACGGTTTCCAACGAGCGGCCGGCGCTTCGGAAGCTCACGCCGCCAGTCCGCTGTCAGCTACGTATCAGCGACGCTCGTCTGCATTCCCTCGGTGTTGAACGCGCTCCCCGCCCCTTCGTCGCCGAGGACGATGACGCCCGCCCCCGACCCGGTGATCTCCTCGAACTCCTCGATCGCGCGGTCGGCCGCCTGTTGGGCGTCGAGTCCGTCGTCGAGGTGGTCGACGGCGCGCCGCGAGAGCGTCACGCGGGCGATGTCCTCGCCGGCCCCCGTCGCGCTCGCGCCGCCCGCCTCGGTGCAGAAGAAGCCCGAGCCGACCTGCGGCACGTCGCCGACGCGGCCGGCGAGCGCGAACGACCGGCCGCCGGTGGAGGTCACCGCCGCGAACGCCTCGCCGTCGGTCGCCACCGCGCCGACCGTGTCGTGGTCGGGCGCGTCGCCCTTCGCGCCGTCTTCCGACCCTCCGCCCGCCTGGTCGTCGCCCGAGCCGAACCGCGAGGCGAGCCAGCCGAGGTGCTCGCGGGGACCGCCCCGCGGCGGGTCCTCGGCCTCGTAGCGCTCCCGCGTCTCGTCGGTGAGCAGGTCGACGCCCGTCTCGACGCCGAATTCGTCCGCGAGATCGACGGCGTGGCCGCCCGAGACGAAGATATGGGGCGTCTCCGTGTGGACGACGCGGGCGACGCTCGCCGCGCGTTCGACGCCGGGCATCGAGCAGGCCGCGCCGATCTCGCGGTCCGAGGTCATCACCCCGGCGTCGGTACGGACGGCGCCGTCCGACTGTATTGCGCCGCCGACGCCCGCGTTGAACCGCGGATCCGCTTCGAGGACGCCGACCGCGGACTCCACCGCGTCGAGCGGCGTCACGGCGTCGGCGCCGCGAGCGGCCGCCTCGTCGAGGACCGCCTGTCTGGGCTCCGGGTCGTCTGGAGTGCCGCCGGCGCCGCCGTGGACGATGACTCGCATACGGGGGGCTGCCGCGGCGGCCACATAAGCGCCCGGAACCCGGCGGCGACCGCGGGGAGTCGCCCGGCGTCCGCGCGTCGACGCCGCAAGACCTATTCCCGCCGCTGGGCGATCCGACGGCAACCGTGACGACCGCCGATTCCGCCGGCGCCGGGAGGTCAACGAGCCGCGAGCGCCTCGCCCCGCGACTCCGCGCCGCGATCCGACGCCGCCTCGGGATCGACCCGCGCGCGCTCGCCGCGTTCCGAATCGCGCTCGGCGTCGTCCTCCTCGTCGACCTCGCGCTCCGCGCGCGGAACCTCACCGCCTTCTACACCGACGCGGGCGTCCTCCCGCGGGCGACGCTCTCCGAGGCGCGCCCGCTCGGCGCCCGCCTCTCGCTCCACGCCCTCTCCGGCGACCCGCGGGTCGTCTCCCTGCTGTTCGCCCTCGCCGCGGTCGTCGCCGTCGCGCTCGCGGTCGGGTATCGGACCCGCGTCGCGACCGCGGTCTCTCTGCTCCTGCTCGCGTCGCTTCAGGCGCGGAACCCGTTCGTCCTCAACGCCGGCGACACCCTCCTCCTCCAGCTGCTCGGCGCCGGGCTGTTGTGTCCGCTCGGCGCGCGCTGGTCGCTCGACGCGGTCCGACGCAGCGGCGCCGAGATCGCGGACTCGACGACCGACTCGCCGGAGTCGACGGCGGCCACCCCGGCCGACCGCGTCGCTGTCGCGGCCGACCGCGTCGCCGGTCCCGCCTCGGCGCTCCTCCTGTCCCTCGCGGTCGTGGTGTACGTCTCCAACGCGGTCGCGAAGTTCCGCGGGACGACCTGGCCCGCGGGCGAGGCCGTCGGGCTCGTCTTCCGGCTCACCTACCTCCACGGCCCGCTCGGGGGGCTCGTCCCCAAGTGGCCAGTCCTGCTTTCGGCGGCCACCTACGGTTGGCTCGCGCTCCTCGTCACGTCCCCGCTGCTGATCGCGGCCGCCGGCCGGATCCGGGCGGCGCTCGCGGGGACGCTCCTCGCGGCGCACCTCTCGATGGCCCTCACGCTCCAGATCGGCGTCTTCTCCGTCGTCTCCGCGACCGCGCTGGTCCCCTTCTTCCCGCCGTTCGTCTGGGACCGGGTCGAGCGCGCGGTCGCTCCGGCGGCCGAGCGACTTCGTCGCCTTCCGGGCGCGCCCGGGGCCGCCGGTCCGCCGATCGGAGACGGACCGATCCGGGTCCTCCGCGGGTGGGCCGCGGCCGCGGTCCCGGCCCTGGCCGCGGTCCTCCTCGTCGCGCTCGTCGCATGGAACGGGATGGCGCTCGGGCTCGTCGAGGCGCCCGGGCCGGTCGCGTCGGTGTCGGACCCGACCGAGAGGGGTTGGGACATGTTCGCGCCCGATCCCCCCTCGACCGACGCGCTCGTCCTGGCGACCGCGACGACCGCCGACGGCGACCGGATCGACGCCCTCTACGGCGACCGGGTCGCACGCGACCGGCCGCCGTCCGACGCCCGCGCCTACCCGACCGCGCGCTGGCGGAAGTTCCTCACCCGGCTCGCGGACGATCCCGACCCGAACCGCGTCGGGCCGGTGCTCGCACACCTCTGCGACCGCGCGGCTGAGTTCGCGGGCGAGGACGGCGCTCCGATCCGGTCGGTCACGGTCTCGGCGGTCGACGTCGACGTCGAGACCGGTGAGACCCGCGTCGACGAGCTCGGGACGCGCTCGTGTTCGACGCCGTGACCGTTTAGCCCTCGCCGCGCGAACGGATCGGCGTGACCGATTCGGATCCGACCGCGGCGGCGAGTCCGACGCCCGTGTCGGTGCTGCTGCCGACCGTCCGCTGGACCGACGCCTGCGACGAGGTCGCAGCACAGCTCCGGGGCCCGGGGGCGTTCCACGCCGAGGGCAGCGACGAGCTCCTCGTGATCTGCGACTCCCCGGACGACCCCGTCGCGGACCGGCGCGGCGACCTCCCCGACCGGGTCCGCGTCCTGATCGCGGGCGAGCCCGAGGGGTGCTCCGGGAAGGCGAACGCGATAGCGGTCGGGATGGCGGCGGCCGCGAACGATCGGATCGCCTGGACCGACGACGACTTCCACCACCCGCCGGACTGGGTGGCGACGCTCGACGACGACTACGACCGGCAGGGGCCCACGACGGAGCTCCCGGTGTTCGTCGGGCCGGACCCGCTCGCCCGGCTGTTCGAGCCGGCGTACGTCATCGGCGGGACGCTCGCGGTGTTCGCGGCCGGGGTCGCGTGGGGCGGCGCGGTGATATTCGAGCGCGGCGACCTCCGCGACGGCGAGGCGGCGTTCCGCCGAGACCTCAGGCGGACGGTCAGCGACGACGGGACGCTCAGCGAGCACCTCGACGTGACCGCGGTCGACCGGACGCGACGCGTCCGAGCCGGCGGTTCGCTCCGCGGATCGCTGGAGCGGTTCGTCCGCTTCCTGTCGATCACTCGGCACCACGCGCCGGCGGCGACCGCGTTCAACGTCCTCTTCGGCGTCGTCATGGCCGCGATCTGTCTATTCGCACCGGTCGCCGGCGTGACCCTCGTCACGGCGCTCGCCGGCGTCGCCTACGCCCGGTTCGGGGTCCGGCGCGCGACGTTCCTGCTCGCGGCGCCCGGCGTGTTGATCGCCCCGCCGCTGATGGCGTACGCGTTCGCGCGCCGGACGTTCGTCTGGGGCGGCCGCCGCTACCGCTGGCGGTCGATGTTCGACGTCGAGGTCGAGCCGGTCTGAGTCGGGGGACGATCGAGGCGGTCAGACGCGGCGGCGAGCGCGCGCCGAAACCGGCAAACGCTGCGAGCGCGACGCTCACGCCGAAAACGGCAGGCACTTTAGGGGCCCAACTGAATCGGCGGACGTTCATGAGCTACGATAAGGTCGACGTCCCCGACGACGGCGAAGCCATCACGCTCGCCGACGAGGAGACCGGCGAGCTGAACGTTCCGTCCAACCCGATCATCCCGATCATCCACGGCGACGGAATCGGCACCGACGTCGGGCCGGCCGCACAGCGGGTACTCGACGCAGCCGCCGAGGCGACGGGTCGATCCATCGCGTGGATGCGCGTCTACGCCGGCGGGAGCGCCCGCGAGATGTACGACGAGAACCTCCCCGAGGACACCGTCTCGGCCATCCGCGACCACCGCGTCGCGATCAAGGGCCCGCTGACGACGCCGGTCGGCGCCGGCTTCCGCTCGCTGAACGTCGCGCTCCGAAAGACGCTCGACCTCTACGCGAACGTCCGCCCGACGTACTACATCGAGGGCGTTCCGTCGCCGGTCAAGAGCCCGGAGGAGATGGACATGATCACCTTCCGTGAGAACACGGAGGACGTCTACGCCGGCATCGAGTGGGAGGCCGGCACCGACGAGGTCGAGGCGGTACGCGAGTTCCTCGAAGACGACATGGAGGTCGCCGATGTCATCCACGACGGCCCGGTCGGCATCGGCGTCAAACCCATCTCCGAGTTCGGCTCGAAGCGCCTCATCCGCGAGGCGATCGACTACGCGGTCGCCAACGACCGCGACTCGGTCACCCTCGTCCACAAGGGGAACATCATGAAGTTCACCGAGGGCGCCTTCCGCGACTGGGGCTACGAGGTCGCCGAGGAGGAGTACGGCGAGGACGTGATCACGGAGGACCAGCTCTGGGACGAGTACGACGGCGAGCAGCCCGATGGCACCGTCGTCGTCAACGACCGCATCGCGGACAACATGCTCCAGCAGCTGTTGACCCGCACCGACGAGTACTCGGTCATCGCGACGATGAACCTCAACGGCGATTACATGTCCGACGCCGCCGGCGCGCAGATCGGCGGGCTCGGCATCGCGCCCGGCATCAACCGCGGTCACGGTCGCTGTCTCGCCGAGCCCGTCCACGGCTCCGCGCCCAAGTACGCCGGCGAGGACAAGGTGAACCCCACCGCGATGATCCTCTCGGGCCGCGAGATGCTCGACTACATCGGCTGGTCCGACGCCGCGGACCTCGTGCGCGACGCCGTCGAGGAGACGATCGCGTCCGGCCAGGTCACCTACGACCTCCACCGGCAGATCGAGGGCGGCGAGAAGCTCGCGACGAGCGAGTTCGCGGACGCCGTCGTCGAGCAGATCGACGAGCTGGCGTAAGCCTCGGCCGGCGGCGTCGACCTCGCGTTCAGCGACTTCCCTCGTTTTTCGACTGCGAGCGCGAGCGGCGTCTGTACTTATAAACGGCAGTTGTCCGTAGATCGACGGTGAACACCGCCGAAGCCCCTTTGAGCCCCGCCCAGCCGCACCGCTCCGCACCTCACGCCTCCCCAGCCTCGTCGCCGGACTACGTCCGGTTTCAAGCGAGAGCGAAGCTCTCGCCCTGTCGGTGGTTCGGAGCGGAGCGACGGACCACCGACTCCCTCGCGGGCTGGCTCGCGGCCGCCGCCGGCGGCCGCTCGCAGGCGCGCCGCCGCGGAGTTACATGTAAACGGTCGCCGCTCGCCTACCCGAGCCGCTCGTCGAGGATGAGCCGCGTCTTCGTCGACTTGACCTCGTCCATCTCGCGGGCCTGCGTGATCAGCTCGTTGACCGCGCGGGTGTCGACCGCGTCGACGACGAGGACCACGTCCTCCTCGCCCGACACCTGCCAGACGAAGTCGACCTCCTCCCACTCCACCATCCGCTGGCCGACCTCGTCGGTGTTGACGTTCATCTCCACCGATATCTCGATCATCGCTTTCACGTTCCCGGTGCGGGTCGTGACCGTGAACCGCTCGATCACGCCCTCTTCGGTCATGCGGTCGACGCGGTTGCGCACGGTCCCCTCGGAGGTCCCCACCCGGTCCGCGATCTCCGTGTAGGGGGTCCGCGCGTCCCGTCGCAGGATCGAGAGGATCCGTCGGTCGAGGTCGTCCATACCCGATCTTCTCTCACCCGCCGCCTTACCCGTTACGAATATCGTAACGAACCTTCGAACGACGCATTTATTATCCACTACACGTACGTATCTCGTAATGTCGGACGCCTACATCGCGCTGGCCGACGGACGCGTGCTCGAAGCGCGCGCCCGTGCGCCGGGGCGGACCCGCGGCGAACTGGTGTTCACGACCGCGTACACCGGCTACGAGGAGTCGCTCACCGACCCCTCCTACGCCGAACAGATCCTCACCTTCTCGTACCCTCTCATCGGGAACTACGGCGTCCGAACCGAGCGGTTCGAGTCCGAGTCGGTCCAGCCGAACGCGGCGATCGCCCGCGAGCTGACCGACGACGTCGCCGAGTGGCTCACCGAGGAGGGCGCGCCCGCCGTCGACCACGTCGACACCCGCGAGATCGTCACCACGGTCCGCGAGGAGGGCGCGATGGCCTGCGGGATCGCCGCCGGGCCGGACGCGACTCCCGAGGACGCGGTCGCGGAGATGGAGGCGTGCGAGCCGATGAGCGACCACGTCGACATCGGCGCGCAGGTGTCCGTGACGGAGCCGACCGCCTACGAGGGGGACGGCGACGCCGACGTCGACGTGGCCCTGCTCGACTGCGGCGCGAAGGGCTCGATCGTCTCCTCGCTCACCGACCGCGGCGCGGACGTCCACGTCCTCCCGTACGACGCAACTCCCGAGGACGTGGCCGCCGTCGACCCCGACGTGCTCTTCGTCTCGAACGGCCCCGGCGACCCGGAGAACTTCGTCGCCGCGCAGGACGTGGTCGACGAGTTCGCGGGCGAGGTGCCGCTGGCCGGCATCTGCCTCGGCCAGCAGGTGATCACGAGCGCGCTCGGCGGCTCGACCGAGAAGATGGCGTTCGGCCACCGCGGCGTCAACCAGCCGGTCAAGGACCTCCGGACGGACAGAGTCGTGATGACCACCCAAAACCACGGTTACACGGTCGACGACACCGGACCGTTGGAGGTGACGCAGGTGAACGTCAACGACGACACCGTCGAGGGGCTCGACAGCGAGGAACTCGACGTCATCACCCGCCAGTACCACCCCGAGGCGAACCCCGGCCCGCACGACTCGCTTGGCTTCTTCGACGAGGTGCTCGATCTGGCCACCTCGTCGCGTCGAGTCGCGGCCGACTGATCCCCGGCTGATCCCCGCTTCTACTCCCCGAGCCCTCCGACTGACCACTCGGAGTACCACCCGGCCGACGCCTGCGATGCCGTCTCCGTCCGCGTTCCGCGTTCGCTCCGGACCGGCGACGTTTTCTCCCGCCGCCTCGCACGGTGACGCGTGACAACCGAGATCCTGCTCACCAACGACGACGGGATCGACGCCGTCGGGATCCGGGCGCTCGCGGACGCGCTCTCTCGCGACTACGACGTGACGGTCGTCGCGCCCGCGACGAACCAGTCCGGCGTCGGCGGCGCGCGCTCGTGGTGGGAAACGACGGTCGACTACACCGAGACGGACCGCGGCTACGCGGTCGAGGGGACCCCCGCTGACTGCGTCGCGGTCGCGGACGTGGCGCTCGGGCTCGATCCCGACGCCGTCGTCTCCGGCTGCAACCACGGGCCGAACATCGGCGCGCACATCCTCGGCCAGTCCGGTACCGTCGGCGCCGCGATGGAGGCCTCCTTCCTCGGCACGCCCGCGATCGCAGTCTCGCTGTACGACCGCGGCAACCTCCCCGTGCCGCCGACGCTCGACAACGACGACTTCGCGGTCGCCGGCGAGGCGGTCGTCGACCTGCTCGACCGCGCGGAACGCGACGCCGGCGACGGAGCGGGCGGCGGCGACCTCGAACTTCCGTTCGGCGCCGACGTGTTGAACGTCAACGTCCCCGCTGCCGACGACGAGGCGGCGGAGAATCCGACCTACCGGCTGACCGAGCCCGCTCGCGGCTTCGACGTGATCGAGTTCCGCCCGGGCGAGGAGGGGCCGGACGAGGAGAACGTCCCCGAGGGCTGGGAGTTCGGCGAGCGGCGCGGCGAGATGGGGATGGAGCTGCGCGACCGCTTCTGGCGCGAGTTCCTGCGGGGAAACGTCCAGGACGATCCCGGTTCGGACCGCCGCGCGGCCGTCGAGGGCGAGGTGAGCGTCTCACCGCTGTCGAGTTCACGCGCCGTCGCGGGCGAGAAGACCGGATCCCTCATCGAACCGGCCCGCGGCGCCGAGCGAAGCGCCGACTGACGGATCGGCGTCGGCGGAAGGAGCGCGGTCGACTCGGTCGGCGGAAGGAGCGCGGTCGACCTCAGCGCCGTCGCCGCGGCCGCCGCCCGCTGCCGGCGAACTCCGCCGCGAGCCGCCCGAGGTACCAGACGACCACGAGACCGAGGAGGAACCCGGCCCCGGCCGCGGCCAGGAGCTGGACCGGCGTCGGGTCCAACTGGAGGGCGATAAGCGGCGGCGTGACCGTGACGATCGCGAGCAGCACGAGCTTGACCTTCCGGTTCCCGGCCTCCCGCTCCGCCTCGGAGATGGGTCCTACCACCGCGCTCCCCCTCGCGTTCCGACGGCTCCCGGCGCGACGCTCATGCGTCTACCACGCCCCCGGCGACTATCAAGGCGACGAACCGGTTCGGTCCGTCCGGCGTCGACGCCCGCTTACCGCGGCGACCGACCGCGCCCGTCGGGCCCGGTCGGTAAAAAGCGTCTCGACCGTTCACGGCGGTATCGGGGCGTTACCGGCGTGAACGGTCTCGGTCGTTTAAGCCCGTCCGACCGCTCGTGTCGAGTGCCCCTACCCGCCGTCCCGGGCCGACGCGGCGCGCCGCCGCGGCCGCCGCCCGCGCTCCGAGCGTGGCCCGCGGTGCCCGCCTCGCCCGCGCCGCTCCGGGACCAGCCCCTCCCCGCCGTTTCGCGGCGCTTTTGACCCGACCCCGACAAGCGACGCGCATGGACGACGAACTCCGCGAGCGCGTCGCGGCGGCCGGCGAGGCCGCGGCGCTTTACAACGCGCTCAAGCACGGCAGCGACCCGGACGTGGGCGCGATCATGGGCCCGATCATGGGCGAGAACCCCGAGTTCCGCCCGCACGGCGACGAGATTCCGGGCGTCCTCGCGCCGGTCGTCGACCGGGTCGGCGAGATGGACGAGGCCGAGCGACGGGAGCGGCTCGGCGAGCTCGCCCCAGAGAAGCTCGCGGAGCTGGAGGCCGACGACGAGGCGGACGAGCACGTCCTCCCCGACCTCCCGAACGCCGAGGCCGGCGAGGTCGTGATGCGCGCCGCGCCGAACCCGAACGGCCCGTGGCACGTCGGCCACGCGCGGATGCCCGCCGTCATCGGGACGTACAAGGAGCGCTACGACGGCGAGTTCATCTGCCGGTTCGACGACACCGACCCGGAGACGAAGCGGCCCGACCTCGACGCGTACGACGCCATCTTGGAGGACATCGAGTACCTCGGCTTCGAGCCCGACCGCGTGATTCGGGCCTCGGACCGGCTGGAGACGTACTACGACAACGCCCGCGAGCTGATCGACCTCGGGGGCGCGTACACCTGCTCGTGTTCCGGCGAGGCGTTCTCCGAGCTGAAGAACGCGGGCGAGGCGTGCCCGCACCGCGAGAAGGACGCCGAGACGGTCCGCGAGGAGTTCGCGGCGATGGTCGACGGCGAGTACGGCTCCGGGGAGATGGTCCTCCGCGTGAAGACCGACATCGAGCACAAGAACCCCGCGCTTCGCGACTGGGTCGCGTTCCGGATGATCGACACGCCGCACCCGCGCGAGGAAGCCAGCGAGTACCGCTGCTGGCCCATGCTCGACTTCCAGTCCGGCGTCGACGACCACCTCACGGGCGTCACGCACATCATCCGCGGCATCGACCTCCAGGACTCCGCGAAGCGCCAGCGGTTCGTCTACGACTACTTCGGCTGGGAGTACCCCGAGGTGCTCCACTGGGGTCACGTCCAGGTCGACGAGTACGACGTGAAGCTGTCGACGTCGACGATCAAGGAACTCATCGAGGACGGCGAGCTGACCGGCTGGGACGACCCCCGCGCGCCGACCATTCAATCGATGCGTCGCCGCGGGATTCAGGGGCGGGCGCTCGTCGACTCGATGACCGATCTCGGGATGTCCACCTCCGACGTCGACCTCGCGATGTCGTCCGTCTACGCGAACAACCGCGACCTGGTCGACGACGGGGCGAACCGCTACTTCCTCGTGCGCGACCGCGAGGACGACCCCGCCGTGGAGCTGCCGATCGTCGACGGCGACGCGCCCGCGCCCGAGGCCGGCCACCCGCGGTTCCACCCCGAACACCCGGACCGGGGCGAGCGCGAGGTGCCAGCCGGCCGCGTCGTCGTCGAGTCCTCCGACCTCCCGCCCGAGGGCGAGCGCGTCTGGCTGAAGGGGTACGGCCCCGTCCGCTACGAGGGCGACGAACTGGCCTTCCTCGACGCCGACATCGAGATCGTCCGCGAGGGCGACGTGGACGTGATCCACTGGGCGCCGGCCGAGGAGGGGCTCGACACCCTCCTGCGGACGGTCGACGGCGACGTGCGCGGGATCGCTGAGCCCGCGCTCGCGGACGTGGACCCCGATACGGTCGTCCAGTTCGTCCGCGTCGGCTTCGCCCGGATCGACGCGTTGGACTCTGAGGCGACCGACGAGGACGACGGCCCGCACGGCTCCGAGGACCTCGTGGCGTACTACGCGCACCCGTGAACCGGACCGCGCTCGGCGGCGCCGACGACCGTTCCGCTCGGCCGACCGAATCCGTTCGTCGCGGAGTTTAAACCCGCGAGCGGCGAAGCGGTGGCAACGATGGCCATCGACCCGAACTTCGAAACGAACCGCGAGCACGTCGGCGAGGAGGACGGGGTCGCCGTCTGGGGTCCCGTCGAACCGCCGGACAAGCAGGGGATCCGCGGCACCCACGTCGCCGTCGACTTCGACATCTGTCTCGCAGACGGCGCCTGTCTGGAGGACTGTCCGGTCGACGTGTTCGAGTGGGTCGAGACGCCGGGGCATCCGGAATCCGAGCGGAAGGCGAGCCCCGCCGACGAGGACCAGTGTATCGACTGTATGCTCTGTGTCGACGTCTGCCCCGTGGACGCCATCGACGTCGACCCCGGGCGCGAGAACCGCTTATAAGTAGTCGTTGTCGGTGTAGGGACGGTTTCCGTCGCTCGAGTTTTTATAAGTAGTTGACTGAGGAGCGACGGTGAACACCTCCAAAGCCCCAGCCGCTCGGCTGTACGTGGTCGACTGTGGATCAGCGGTGGA
>NZ_SGXU01000387.1:0-443 GCF_005435015.1 Halorubrum sp. SP9 | reverse complement strand
GAGTCCGGGTTCGACTACCACAACGCGAAGGACATCGGCTTCGCGTTGGGGAGTAAGCCGGACGTCCTCGCCGTGGGGGCCGTCTTCGGCATCTTCGGCGTCCTCATCGAACAGCTCTCCCGACAGCTCGCGCTCCCGGTCGACCCGATCCCGGTGAGCATCGTCATCAGCGCGCTCGTGGTCCGCGCCGTCTTCGGCTACAGCATCGTCGGCAAGGTCAGCGACAAGGCCAACGGCTACTTCGACATGGGGCCGTTCGAGCGCGAGGAGATGCGCGAGCCCGGCGAGGTCAAAGGCGACGGCGGGAAGGCCAGCGAGGACCGCCTGGCCGTCGAGCCGTGGCTGCCGAACATGTACAAGTGGTCGCACGTCGCCGCGATCGGGTTCTTCACCGGGCTCGGCGCGGGCGTCATCACGTACAACATGATCAGCGGCGGGCACGG
>NZ_SGXU01000386.1:0-443 GCF_005435015.1 Halorubrum sp. SP9 | reverse complement strand
GACCGAGGCTCTCCTCGGTAGCCAGGTCACAATGAAGGCTGAATTCCTCGACGCGACTCCGTTCTTGGCCGGGACGGAGCGCGACGTTGGTGAAGTAACCATCACGGAGATCCTTCAGATACACAAGATGCGTGGACCCACTCTTCGATTCTCCGACGAAACCTACCTCCAGAACGACGTGCTCACTGCGGGACGGATTGACGAGTTGGCGCGGCGAGCACCGTCTCACGACTCGGCGGACTCCTCTTTCCCCGACGCGGAGTCCGAGTGCCGTGACTGACCGAGCTCCGAGCACTTCCACCGCCCGCGAACTGTGAGTACCGGCCAGCAAACGGGGCACTGCCGGTGATTTATATTGCCTCGACCATGAATCGCCACGCATGCCCCAGATCCACCTCGACGAGGAGACGGTCGAGCGGCTGGACACGATCCGGGTCGACGAC
>NZ_SGXU01000385.1:0-443 GCF_005435015.1 Halorubrum sp. SP9 | reverse complement strand
ATCCAATACTATGTAAGGAGAGTTGAATATCGCGAGGAATCGCTTCGTACGCAGCCATATCGTCGTCGCCCGTCGAACTAACACCCATCAATCGTTCTCGTTCACCCAACCCTGCGATTGAGATAGGCGTAAACGACAACTCTCGCATCTCGAATACATCCCGATACGAGGGGTCGTCTTCATCGTCCTCGGCTTTGTACCCACGGACGATGAACGTTTCAGGGTCATCAACGGGGTACTCACAGACGATTGTCTCATACTCCCGCGAAGCGTTACTCCACTCTATCACGCGGAGATAATCTCCGCTTTCAGTCGTAACCGATCGGGTGCGTACTGACATCGTGTATGTACTGTGTTTGTGTGTCCGATATTTATAGACAAGGGCTTGGACGGCCAGTACGCGGTTAGTTGACACGGGATTGATGTGAAACAATCACCGTGGA
>NZ_SGXU01000384.1:0-443 GCF_005435015.1 Halorubrum sp. SP9 | reverse complement strand
GACCACTTCGGTGCCGACGCCGCCGAGATGGGCGACCCGGACCGGATCCGCGAGGTCGTCGGCTGGAGCATCGGCGGCGTCCCGCCCATCGGACACGACGCCGCGCTCCCGACCGTCTTCGACCCGACGCTGGCCGAGTACGACACCGTCTACGGCGCCGCCGGGACGCCGAGCGCGGTGTTCGCGATCGGTCCGGACGCGCTCGCCGACCTCGCGGACGCGACCGTCGTCGATCTCACAGAGTGAGTAGCGACGCCACCGGATGGCGGAGGCAGCGGCGCGTTGTTAAGCGAGCACGCTCTCGGCGACTGAGTTATTAACTATGACTTGTGAAATAATAACCTTTTTCTGTTAATCGGCGATAGGATCGGTATGACTCACTCACGGCGGTCGGTACTGCGGCGCGGCGCCGGGCTCGCGGTCGCGGGGGCGTCGGCGTCGCT
>NZ_SGXU01000383.1:0-445 GCF_005435015.1 Halorubrum sp. SP9 | reverse complement strand
AGGATCCGTACGGTAGTATTTCACCGTACTACGAGCGATCAGCTCGTCGGCAGCCCTGTGATTACAGCCGTACGGGGCTTCAGAACCCCGCCTACGGTTGACATTCGAGTAGAGGAAATTGCCTTGGGTCCGTGTCCTCGTCGCTGGCCCTGTGCTCGTCGCTTTGTCGGACGACGTGTGAGTCTACGTAGTAGCGGGTAGACATCGACAAATAATCTCCATGCGTCCTGCGGATATCGAACTGAATGGTGACGGGAGTGCCGTCAACGCTGATAAATCGGCCGTCTTCGGTACCTGGGAGCGACTCGAACTCGTGGCGCACCGGCTCCAGATCCGAGTGTGGAGCGCCACTAGATTCTACTCTCTCATTCCGCTCGGCGGCTTCTCTGGCGAACTCTCGCAGTAGTTTGCTGTCGAGGGTTTCGACCGACGGGATGTCAAAGTC
>NZ_SGXU01000382.1:0-445 GCF_005435015.1 Halorubrum sp. SP9 | reverse complement strand
GTTCGAGTATCGAGTGACGGTACTTCGGACACCACACGAAGTGGTAGTTGACGTTATACATCGTGTGGTTCGACCGCTTCTCACCCATACCGAACCCACTCCACCAACACAGTTAAGTATATCCAAAGGATATACTCAGGTATGGTGAATCGCTTTGAAATCGACGGCGAGGAAGTTCTCGACGGTGAGGTCAAACCGTTCGGGAATAGTGCCCACGTCACCGTCCCCAAACGCTGGCGTGGTGCGGACGTGAAGGTTGTCCGGACCTCAGAACCTATCGAACAAGACGAAGAATGAACAACCCGCAGGGCCTCGTCAAGACGCTGGATTTCCAACTCGACATCCAGAGCGACAACGAGGGCCTGCTGTACGACGCCACACTCGAAGCCCGTCGGGTGTACAACGAGACCATCCGATTCGCTAAGGATGGTGTGGACTGGAACTC
>NZ_SGXU01000381.1:0-448 GCF_005435015.1 Halorubrum sp. SP9 | reverse complement strand
GGCGTCGTCCTCCCAGGAGTCCTCCCAGAGCTTGTAGCAGACGTCGAGGAACTCGTCGGCGTGGTCGTAGCGCGTCTCCTTGTCCATCCGCTCGTCGAGCCCGAGGTTCTCGGCGGCCGACTCCAGGTAGGAGGTGACCACGTTGATCGCGACCCGGCCGTCGGTGAGGTGGTCGAGCGTCGAGAACTCCCGCGCGAGCTGGTACGGGTGGGTGTACGTCGTCGAGCGCGTCACCGCGAAGCCGAGGTCGTCCGTGACCTCTGCCATCGCGGGGACGACGAGCTGCGGGTCGTTTGCGGGCGTCTGGACGGCCTTCTCGACGGCGGTCTCGCGGTCGTCGCCGTACACGTCGTAGATGCCGCGCACGTCCGCGAAGAACACCGCGTCGAACCCGCCGCGCTCGGCGGTGCGCGCGACCTCGGTCCAGTACTCGCGGTCGGCGTAGTCC
>NZ_SGXU01000380.1:0-449 GCF_005435015.1 Halorubrum sp. SP9 | reverse complement strand
TCGACTGGAGAGGTGACCGAGGAGGTTCCACTGAAGCGGCGCGCGACCTACGACCGGCTGGTCGCGCTCGACGAGCAGGGAAAACTCAACTCGAAACAGATTGGCGGGCGAAATACCGTCTGGTGGCTGGCTGAGACGGACGAGGGATAGTCGGACAAAGACTCAGCCCATCTTTCGCAGAGCCTCTCTGCGCGCTTCGATGGACGCCGAATCGTCGTCCGAGCGAGCCTCCTCCCGTTGCTCGGAGAGCCACTCCGCCTGATGCTCGCCGACGGTCGCGTCGATGATTTCCCGTTCGATTTCTCGTTGCTTGTCTCGGGTAGTGGCGTACCCGTGTATCTCGATGAGTTTCGCAACGTGGTCTACGTCAAAGGGCGGGTCTGGTTCAGGCATGCCTGCGTAACCCCCTACGAGCCGCAGAAGTGTAAGTTTAAAGACAGAAGTACCGG
>NZ_SGXU01000379.1:0-450 GCF_005435015.1 Halorubrum sp. SP9 | reverse complement strand
GAACCGACGACGGCGCTCGACGTGACGATCCAAGCCCAGATCCTCGAACTGCTCGACGACCTCCGCGAGGACCTGGGGATGTCGATCCTCTTCATCACCCACGACCTCGGCGTTGTTCGCGAGATCTGCGACCGCGTCGCAGTGATGTACGCCGGGAGCATCGTCGAGTCCGGACCGGCGGAGGTGCTGTTCACCGACCCGCGTCACCCGTACACGAAGGGGTTGCTCGCGAGCATCACGAGCGTCGACGAGGCCGTCGACCCCGACGACCGCGACCGGCTCGACGTGATCGAGGGGCAGATGCCGGATCTCACCGGTTCCACGGCCGGGTGTAAGTACGCGGACCGGTGCCCGGGCGCGACCGAGGAGTGTCGCGAGGCACACCCCGATCTGGAGCCGGTCCCGAACGAGACGGGGCGCTCCGTCGCCTGCTACCGTCACGAGCAGGTC
>NZ_SGXU01000378.1:0-450 GCF_005435015.1 Halorubrum sp. SP9 | reverse complement strand
ACATCGATAGAGGGGTGTGTGTGTTTGTGTTATTAGAAGAAGAGAAGAGAAGAGAAGAACCGACTCGAAATGAGTGGCTATGAGATGACGAGGACATTCCTTCTCTGTTCTAAACCGGTACTAGGACTGTATCGACCAGTTAGCTCAAATAAGATCCCGTCACACCCCACCCCGTGAAGACTTCGAACACATCGATAGAGGGGTGTGTGTCTTCGACCGGGGACTGCGAAACACATCGTCATCGGCTACGGCCAATTAACCCATTCTCTCGGGAATTATGCGGTTAACCGGGTATTACAGGTTTCAAACGGCTAATCACACTTCGATAGAGGTGGGGAACCTTTTTCATACAGGCGTGTATCAATTGGCCTATGGGTACTGACGACTCCGATGATCCCGCAGAGAATCCGGGACCGTCGGAGGACGAGGTGACGGCTCAGGCTGAGCTGT
>NZ_SGXU01000037.1:0-22883 GCF_005435015.1 Halorubrum sp. SP9 | reverse complement strand
CGTCGATGGCGTCGGCGTACGGGAGCGTGTCGTCGCTCCGGTCCTCGCGGCCGTCCTCGCGCGGCTCCCCGGCGCCGACTGGCGCGCGCCGTTCCTGCTCACCGGCGTCCTCGCCGTCGGGCTCGCGGTCGCGACCGCGGTCCGGCTCTCCGGGTCGCCCGCGGCGACCGGTCCGACCGACGCCGACGGCGACGACTCGCCGGAGGCGCGAGAGTATCTCCGACTGTTCCGGAACCCGCGGTTCTCGGCGTTCGTGCTGGTCACGGTCGGGTTCTCGTTCGCGCACAACGGCCTGGTCGCATTCCTTCCCCTGTACCTCTCGGAGGCCGCCGACCTCGCGACGTCGACCGCGAACCTCCTGTACTCGCTGGTGTTCGCGGTGACGTTCGTCCAGCTGGTCACCGGTGACCTCTCCGACCGCGTCGGTCGCTTCCCCGTGATGGTCGCGGCGCTCGGGCTGGCGGCGACGGCGCTCGTCGCGCTCGTCTCGCTCCCGGGACTCGGCCTCGGTGCCGTCGCCGCCGCGGTCGTCGTCGCCGCCTTCGGCCTCGGATCGCACGGCTTCCAGCCCGTGCGTAGCGCGTACCTGATGGAACTGCTCCCGGAGCGACTCGCCGGCGGAGGGCTCGGCGTCGTTCGCACGCTCCTCATGGGCGCCGGCGCGCTCGCGCCCGGCGCGGTCGGCGTCATCGCCGACGCGGTCGGCTTCCGTCCGGCGTTCGCGCTGCTCGCCGGCTCGATGGGACTGGCGGCGGTCGTCGCCGCCGGCCTCTGGCTCACGGAGTGAGCGAAGGCGACCGAATCGCGGACCGCGAGAGCGACCGACTCAAAGATCGCGGACCCCTTGCCCTCTCACCGCTCACGCCTCTTCGTCCGTCTCCCGCAGGATGAACGGGCCGATGGAGAGGGTGCGCTTCGTCACCGTCGCGATCCGCAGGATATACGAGAGCAGCAGCGCGAACGGGACGAGCGAGGCGGCGACCGCGGCCGCGACCAGAAGCACGACGCTCTCGACGCCGAGAACCGCTCCCCCGTACCGCCCGGCGTCGAAGAAGGCGACCATCGCCGCCGCAACCAGCAGCGCCGGAACGGCCGACGCGAGGATCCGCCGGGACAGGTCGATCAGCGCCCACTGGAAGTACAGCGTCTTGAAGTGTTCGCGGGCGGGGCCGAACAGCCGCAGCGACCCGATCAGGTCGTCGAGCGCCGCGGCCCCCTCGTCGTCCAACGCCTCCCCGTGGCGCTCGCGGAGCCGTCGGGCGGCGAACAGCTTCCACGAGTAGTTGAAGTCGAGGACGGCCGCGATCACCTCGAACGCACCGAACCGGCCCCCGTCGAGCTTCGCCACCGTCTGTTCCGCGTTCTCGACGACGGCCTCGGTCAGGTCGTCCGTCGTCCGCACCAGATCCTCGTCGGTCGAGCCCGAGACGGCCTCGCGGAAGGTCGTCGCGTGGTCGCTCGCCGCCTCGACGAGGGCGCTGAGAAACGCGGCCGGCTCCGCGGGGCTGACGGGCTCGTCGAGGACCGCCGCCGCGTCCTCTCGGAATTCCATCGCGCCGTCCATCCGCTCGCGCTGGTCGCCCACGGCGCCGAGCTCCTGCGAGAGCACGAGCTGGTTCAGGGTGAGCACGAGCGTGACGCCCGTGATGGTGGCCGTGAGGAGCCCCTGAAACAGCGTGTCGACGGAGTCGCCGCCGCGGAGGGCCTCGGCGGCGCCGGGGAGGAGGGCCCCGACCGCGACCAGCCCGAGGAACACGAGCGAGAGGATGATCGCCGTGACGAGCCGGCGGTCGGCGTCGAGCAGGAGCCACAGCGCGGCGCGGCTCCGGTCGGCGCGCTCGCGGACGCTGTCGTCCGGCGCGTCGCTCGCCTCGGTCATGTCTCGGGCTCCCGCGCCGGAGCGAAAAAGCCACCGGGGTTTGACCGGAGCGGACGGCGGTCCGCTCTCTCCTCAGTCGAGCGTTCCGGGGTCGAACGCCGCCGGGTCGAACTCGCGGTCGCGGAGGCGGTCGGGGTCGACCGCGCGC
The DNA here is from genome assembly GCF_005435015.1 of Halorubrum sp. SP9. Classification (NCBI taxonomy): domain Archaea; kingdom Methanobacteriati; phylum Methanobacteriota; class Halobacteria; order Halobacteriales; family Haloferacaceae; genus Halorubrum; species Halorubrum sp. SP9. Next base: position 20,856 of record NZ_SGXU01000037.1, on the reverse strand, counting down.
AGCACGGACTCGTCCGTGGCCTCGAGGACGACGGGCGGGGCGACGCCGTCCTCTGCCGCCTCCAGCCAGCGACCGACGCAGAGGCACCAGCGGTCGCCCGGCTCCAGCCCGGGGAAGTCGAACTCGGGACGAGGCGTGATCAGGTCGTTGCCCCGCTCGCGGCTGTATCGCAGGAACTCGGCCGTGACGACCGCACAGAGCGTGTGCTCTCCGACATCGCCGTCCACGTCGCGGCAGTGGCCGTCTCGGAGGTAGCCGGTCGTCGGGTCGCGGCCGCAGGGGGCCAGCTCGCCGCCGAGCACGTTGCGGTCGCCGCGGTCGTCCGCGTCGTCGTCCGCTGACACGCGATCCGCTTCCGTCCCCGTCGACATAAGTGGGACGCCGCCGAACCGTCGACAATGAGCCGTAACGACGAGGTCGCGACCCGACTGGAGGAGTTCGCTGACCTCCTCGAGGCGACGGGCGTCGAGTACAAGCCGACCGCCTACCGACGGGCGGCCGAGAACGTCCGCGACCACCCCGCGCCGATCGAGGGGCTCGCGGCCGACGGCGAGGACGCGGTCGCCGAGATCGACCGCGTCGGCGACGCCATCGCCGCGAAGATCGTCGAGTACGTCGAGACCGGGACGATCGAGGAGCTGACCGAGCTGCGCGAAGAGCTCCCGGTCGACATGGCCGGGCTGACCGCGGTCGAGGGCGTCGGTCCGAAGACGGTCGGCTCCCTGTACGACGCGCTCGGTATCTCGGACCTCGACGAGCTGGAGGCCGCCGCGGAGGCGGGCGAGATTCAAGAGGTGTCCGGCTTCGGCGCGAAGACCGAACAGAACATCCTCGACAACGTCCCGTTCGCCCGAGAGGCCCGCGAGCGCACCCGCCTCGGCGACGCCCGGCCGCTCGCGGACGACGCGCTCGCGTCCCTCACCGCCCTCGACTCCGTCGAGTCCGTCGAGGTATGCGGGTCGATCCGGCGGTGGAAGCCGACGATCGGTGACGTCGACCTGCTCGTGGCCAGCGAGGAGCGCGAGCCGATCGTCGAGGCGTTCACCGACTGGGACGCCGCGGACGCGACGATCGAGGCGGGCACCGGGAAGGCGAGCGTGCGCGCGGACGGCACCCGCGTCGACCTCCGGGTCGTCGACCCCGACGAGTTCGGCGCCGCGCTCCAGTACTTCACCGGGTCGCGGGCGCACAACGTCGCCGTGCGCAACCGAGCGATCGACCGCGACCTCAAGCTGAACGAGTACGGGCTCTTCGACGTGAGCGACGTCGACGGCGAGGGAGTCGACGACGCGGCGGACGGCGACGCCGAAGACGCCGACTCGACGCGGGCCGGCGAGCGCGTCGCGGGCGCCGAGGAGGCCGAGGTCTACCGCGCGCTCGACATGGACCCGGTCCCGCCGGAGCTGCGCGAGGACCGCGGCGAGGTCGAGGCGGCCGCCGAGGGGCGGCTCCCGTTCCTCGTCGAGCCGGGCGACCTCCGCGGCGACCTCCACACCCACACCGACTGGTCCGACGGCGGCTTCTCGATCGCGGAGATGGCGGCGGCGGCCGCGGAGCGCGGCTACGACTACCACGTCGTCACCGACCACGCGACCGGGCCGGGGATGGTCGGCGGGGTCGGCCTCGACGAGTCCGACCTCGAGGAACAGGCCGCGGCGATCGCCGAGGCGGCCGAGGAGGTCGAGATCCCGATCCTCCACGGGATAGAGGCCAACATCGACGCCGACGGCGGCCTCTCGACCGACGACGAGGTCCTCGCCGCCCTCGACATCGTCGTCGCGTCGCCGCACGCCGCGCTCGGGCAGGACGGCGAGGCGGCCACCGAGCGCCTGATACGGGCGGTCGAACACCCGCACGTCGATATCCTCGGTCATCCGACCGGCCGCCTCATCAACGAGCGGCCGGGGCTCGATCCGGACGTCGGGGCGGTCGCCGAGGCGGCCGCCGCGAACGGGACCGCCGTCGAGGTGAACGCGAACCCCGCTCGACTCGACGCCGACGGCGAGTTCGTTCGGGCCGCGATCGAGGCGGGGGCGACGATCGCGATCGACACCGACGCGCACGCGCCCCGCGAACTCGACAACGCCCGGTACGGGATCCACACCGCGCGGCGGGGCTGGGCCGAGACGTCGACCGTGCTCAACGCGCGATCGCTCAACGGCCTCCGGTCGTTTATCTTGTAGCCGACGGACCGGTCCCGGACGCCGCCCGCCCGAGCTTGACATCCTCCCCGCGCTAAAGCGCGAGGCCTTCTCCTCGATTCTCCGTAACCGGTTTGCCCGCCCGCCGTCTACTCGCCGCTAATGGAACGCGAACGGGCCGTCGATCGCTTGGAGTCGCTCGTCGACCGCGTCGCGGACGAGCCGATGCCGGTGCCCGTCCGCGAGGTGTGGGCGTTCGGGGACGTCGCGCTCGGCCTCGACCCGGTCGACCGCCTCGACGTCTACCTCACGAAGGACGTGATCATGGGCGGCGACGCCGACGCGGCCGCCGCGTTCGAGGCCGAGTACGGGGTGAAAGGCGTCGGCACCACGGTCGACGCCGCGTGGGCCGAGGCGAACCCGGACCGCGTGCGCACGAGCGACAACGGGTACGCGGCGCCCGAGAAGTGTCTCGCGGCCGAGCTGGTGGAGGACCACGAGCCGATCCACCTGGAGGTGTGTAACGCCGGGTTCGAGGACAACGTCCGCCAGCGCCTGACGGGGGCGCTCGCCCGCGACGCCTACGAGGAGGTGTTAGACCCCCGCGGGGTCTGCCTGTGGGTCGACGGCGAGCGCGACGACGAGGCGTTCGACCGCCTCCGCGAGGCCTCGCTCGCGATGCCGACGCTGCCAGCCGCCCTCGGGATGCTCGGCGCCGACGAGGACGCCGCGAACGCGGCCGCGGACGTCCTCAAACAACAGCGCGCCGAGCAGGAGGGCGCCTCGGTGCGCGGCGATATGGTGTGACTCGGACGCGCCGCGACGCTATTTATAAATAACCGCGGTGGCGCGCCGGTGAGCGGCCGCCACCGGCGGCCGCGAACCGCCCGCGAGGGAGTCGGTCGCCGAGCGAAGCGACGGCGACCGACGAGGCTGGGGAGGCGTGAGGTGCGGTGCTGCGTGGTGCGGGGCGGGACTCGAAGGGGCAGTCGCGAGAACGAAGCACGACGACGTAAGCACCGGAACGAGGGAGCGGAGCGACCGAGTGAGGAGCGTGGTTCGAGACGCCGAAGGCGTCTCGTCATCGCCAGAAATCGGAGATTTCTGGCTAGCAGTCAGAACGCTCCGCGTTCTGACGACATCACGAAAGGCGCTTCGCGCCTTTCGAACGACAGCGAGTCGCGCGAGTTCTCGCGACTGGGGCTTTGGAGGTGTCCGCTGCCGATCCACGGTCAAACGTTTATAAGCGAGCGGCTGGGGCTTTGGCGGTGTTCGCCGCAGCGCCGTCATCCATTTATAAACTGTCTCCGATGCTGCTGACGCTACCGCTCGCTATTTATAAATAACCACGCGGACGCGCCGATTCAGATCCAACACCTCACTTCAGTCGTCCGACGGTCACGTCGAAGGGGACGTACTCGACGCGCTCGTACGCCTCGGCGCCGATGGCGTCGACGACCTCCCGACCCATCTCGCGCCAGCGCCCGCGGAGGTCGTCGTAGGCGGCCTCCGAGGTCGCGGCCACCAGCTCCTCCCGATGGTCGGCCAGCCCCGCGCCGGAGGCCTTCCGCGCCGCAGACCGCAGCGCGGCCTCGGCGTACGGCGGCTCGGTCCGCTTCTCGTGGACGTAGCGCCGCGTTCGCACGTCGACCAGCCCGGCCGCGTCGAACGCCTCCCGCACGCGGTCGCCGAGCGCGACGTCCGTCTCCACCCCGTCGACGTACGCCTCCCGGGCCTCGCGCTCCAGCCGCTCCTCGGCGTCGACCGTCGAGGCCACCCGCACGTCGGCGTTGTCCGGCTCGACGGCGGCGACGAGGTCCGAGGAGACGCGGGCGAGTTCCCGGACCGCGGCGGCCGGGTCCGGGAGGTTGATCAGGAGGGCCTGACAGACCGAGAGGTCGACCGCATCGTCACCCACCGGGAGCCGGGTCGCGTCGCCAGCGACGTAGTCGATACGGCCGCTCGCTTCCGGCTTCAGTTCCTCCTCGCGAGCGACCGAGAGAAGTTCCGGGTCGGCGTCGACGCCGGTCACGGTCGCGTCGGTCTCCGTCCTCGCCCCGTCCGCGTCCGCCCCGTCCGCCTCCGCGTCCACCGCCGTCCCGTCCGCCCCGTCCGCCCCGGTCGCGTCCGCCTCCGCGGCCAACACCCTCGTCAGCTCGCCCGTTCCGCAGCCGACGTCGAGGACGCGCTCGCGGCTCGAGAGGTCCAGGTCGACGAGGGCATCACGGCCGTCGTTCCACATCCCGCGACGGGTGTGTTCGAGGTATTCGGCGGAGAAGCGTCGCACGGCCCCGCTTCGTCGCGAGCGAAAATAAACGTCCGGAGATCGGTCGCGGCTCGGTCCTCCCGCGCGTTCCTCACTCGTCCTCGCGGCTCTTCCCGTCGTCCTCGTCGCCGCCCTGCCCGTCGCCGTCGCCGTCGTCGCTCCCGAACCCGAGGAGGTCGGCGCCGAGGACGCCGGTCACGCCGGCGCAGTAGCCGACGAACGCGCTGCTCAGTCCGATCGCGGCGAAGCTCACCGTCACGTCGCCGATCGCCGGGTTCCCACCGTTGACGCCCGGGACCCCGACGACCGTCCCGAGGAGGACGAACCCCCCGAGGACGACCGCCGGGACGACGCCGACGGCCAGACACGCCGGTCCCCCGCAGCGCGCGTACGCCCCGGCGGCCGCCAGCGGCCCGGGAGCGTAGAACACCAGCAGCGGCAGGAGCCGGTCGGTCAGGGCGCTCGCCGCCGTCACGTCCGCCGACTCGGCGGCGAACGCGGCGACGAGCGCGAGCGTCACGGCGCCGGCGAACCCGACCACCAGCCCGACCGCGCGAACGCGGCGGCGTCCGAACAGCAACGCCTCCGTGGTGGGCATGTCCGCGGATCGCTCGCGGGGTTACTTAAATCCGCGTCGGACGGACGGCGTCTTCGGGGAGAACGGCGACTCGGCGGCGGGGACGGGGACGCCTCAGTCGCGGCGGAGCTCGCGCACCCGGTCGATGTTCCACGCGAAGCTCTTCCCGTCCTCGGTCGGCGTCTCTAAGGCGAGCGGCGCGTCCGCCAGGTCGGGGTGGTTGAGGAACCGCTCCATCCCCGCCTCGCCGATGTGCCCCTCGCCGATGTGGGCGTGTTCGTCCTTGTTGGTGCCGCACTCGTGTTTCGAGTCGTTGAGGTGAACGTACTTCAGGTGCTCTAAGCCGACCACGTCGTCGAACTCCGCGACCGTCTCGTCGACCGCCTCGGGCGTCGAGAGGTCGTAGCCCGCCGCGAACGCGTGCGCGGTGTCGAGGCAGACGTCGATGTCCGTCTCCGTGCGGTCGATGATCCCGGCGAGGTGTTCGAACTCGCCGCCGAGCTTCGTCCCCGCGCCCGCGTCGCTCTCGATCAGGATCGTGACCCCGTCGGGAACGTCGAGGTCGTCGATCACCGACGCGGCGTTGTCGAGGCCGCCCTCCACGCCGGCGCCCGTGTGCGCGCCGAGGTGGACGTTGACGTACGGGATTCCCAGCTTGTCGGCCGCGTCGACCTCAGCTTGCATCGAGTCGAGCGACTTCTCGCGGAGTCCCTCCTTCGGCGTACAGAGGTTCACGAGGTAGGAGGTGTGGATCACCCACGGCCCCTCCATGTCGCGTTCGGTGCCCTCGCGGAACCGCTCGGCCTCCTCGTCGTCGATGTCCGGGTCCTGCCACACCTGCGGCGAGTGGGTGAATATCTGTCCGCAGTTGCCGCCGACCTCGACCTGGTTCGCGACGGCGTTGTCCACGCCGCCGGCGATGGAGACGTGCGCGCCGACCTTGAGACTCATACCGGACACTGTGGGGCGGTCAAAAAAGCCCCTTCGGAACCGGGCGGACACCCCACGATACCCCCCGAAGCCGTCTATGCCCCCCCGCTCCCGGGTCGCGTTCGGATCCACTCCTCGTCGCGGTACTTCTCCTCGACGAGCTCCGCGGCTCGCTCCAGCTCCGCGTCCGTCCACGACCCGTTCATGTCGACGGTCGCCTCGGGCGCCGCGCTCGCCCAGTCGGCAAGCGCTGCCTCGATCGCCGAGACCGCGTCCGCGCGGTCGACGTCGACCAACTCGTTCATCCCGACGACGCGCTCGCGGAACGCCTCGGAGGTCACCGGCGGGTCGTCGAAGACGCCGAGGTGTCGCCCCGCGTCGACCGCGAACGTCAGCGACCCGTGCTGGATCACCGCCTCTCGCTTGCGGTACTGCGCGTTGCCGGCGATCTTGCGGGACCGGTCGTCTTCCGGCCCGGAGGCCACCACGTCGTGCGCCGGGTGGAGCTCCCGGAGGTAACAGGCGGGGCGGTACAGCTCCGGCAGCGGCTCGTCGACGTAGTCGGCGTCGAGCCCGAGTCGGTCGAACGCGTCGAGGACCGGCTCACACAGCAGGTGATAGCAGTCGAGCAGTTCGCCCGGCACGGTCTCCGCGGGAACCGCGATCGAGTACGCGATGTCGCCGCGAGCGTCGTGGTAGATCCCGCCGCCGCCGGTCTGCCGCCGCGTGACGTCGATCCCCTCGCGCTCGCAGAACGCCCAGTCGACCGTCTCCGGCGCCTGGTGCCGGCCGAGGGTGAGACAGCTCGGCTCCCAGCGGTACGTGCGGACGGTCGCCGGTCCCCCGGCCGCGGCGGTCTCCGCGGCGACCTCGTCTAACGCCATCTGGAGCGGGCCGGGCCTGGCCTCCTCGCGGATGAGCCGCCAGTCGACGGCGGGCGCGGTCATGTCCCCGTGTCGGAGTGGCGGGCCGAAAGCGGTTGCGCTCGCGTCCGACGACGGCCGTCCCCGTCACTCGGGGAGTTTCGCCCCACAGGCCATACAGAAGTTCGCGTCGGCCTCGGAGTCGAGGTCGACGCCGCACTCGGGACAGAACGAAACAGTTGTGTCCTCACGTTTCGCGGGTTCCGCCGGATCGTCGTCGGGTGCCGGGAGCGACTCTCCGTCCGTCGATCCGTCCTTCCCGCCGTCCGACGGAAGCGGTCGAGTATCGCCTCGGTCGGCGTCGTCGGCAGGCAGTGGGCCGCCGCCCTCAGCGTCGGTCGGCGGCTCGGGAGGGGAGTCCGTCAGCGGATACGCGGTCACCGTCGCTCCCCGCACCACGAACAGGGTCTCACCGTCGAGTTCGTACCTGTCGTAGTCGGGCTCCAGCGCCACGCTCCCGTCGGCACGCCGGAGCACGTAGAGCGACTCCTCGCCGCTCACGACCACGAACCGGGCGGTCGCACCGCTGACGACGAGCCCCTCGGCGGAGAAGCTCCACTCGGCTCGGCCGTCCCGGCGATCGATCGCGTACACGCTATCGTCGGCGGTGCCCTCGGCGGCGAACATGTCTCGCATCATCGGGTGAAGCGAGTTCGCGGCGACGAGCGGGTCTGCGTCGACGCGGAGCGAATTCACGTTCCCGCCGATCGGACACCGCCACCGGACCGTTCCCGCGGCGCCGTCGACCCTGTACACGCTCCCTGCCTCGTCGCCGAAGTCGGCGAAAAAGAAGTCGCCCGACTCGCCGTCGAACGCCGCTCCGGTCAGTTCGCCGTCCGCCGTCAGCCGCCACGAGCGCTCCCCGGTCTCGGGATCGACCGCGTCGAGTTCCCCCGGTTCACCGTCGGCCGGTGCTGAAAAGAGCATCGGGCCGCAGGAGACTGCGTTGCCGGAGTCACCCAGCGTACCCGTCGGGCGTCCGGTCGCCGGGTTCAACGCGGTAACGCCGGCGTCTTCGCCGGCGTACACGTGGATCGCCTCGTCAGACACCTCGATGTTCGACTCGTCGATCCGGACTGGGTCGTCGACCGCGTAGGCCCACCGCTCCGCGCCCGTTCGCCCGTCGATCCGACGGACGCTCTCCGTGAAGTGGTCGTCCGCGACGATCGCGAGGATCGCCTCGCCGTCGATGTGGTAGCCGCTCACGTCGCTCGCGCGGTGACGGAAGCGTTCCGCGCCCGTCGCCGCGTCGACGCCCACGAGCGTGTAGTCGCGGGGTTTGCCAACGGTGACGCCGAGTCGGTCGCCGGCGTCGTCGAGTTCGGACACGCGAGTGACCGGGCCGGGCAGCGCGCTGGACCACTCGCGAGTCCCGTCGCTGACCCGGATCGCTCGCAGGGTCGCGCCGTCGAACGCGTAGACGACGTCGTCGGTCGCGGCCGCGACCCGCGAACCGGCCGCGGTCCAGCGCGTCTCTCCGGTCTCGGGCGCTATCGCGTACACTCGACCGTTCCGGGTCGTGACGAAGAGCAGTCCCGGTGACTCGCGGTAGCTCGCACTGCGGAACTCTCCGTCGAGTACGAGGTTCCCGCGTTCTGTGCCGGTATCGACGGCAAATATCCTGGCGGTCGGGTTCCCCGACCCAGACGACTCGATCACGCACACGAGACCGCAGGAACAGTATCGGACGTCTGCCACGGATCCGGCGAGCCTGTGGTTCCACTGCGCCTCGAGGGTCATCTGATCGAAGCGCGGAGCGACGCTACGGTTGTGATTCCCATACGCCACGAACGGACACGTGCTTGATAAAATGTCGTCGTGGACGAGGCCGCACAGCGCGACGGCGCCGGGATACGGAGAGCACCGCGAACGCCGCGGTCCGCAGAAGTTGAGACTGGTCGTCTCAATGTATATGGCATTCCGGCGCAGTTCATAAATAGTATGAAGCCGTAGCCTGAGATAGAACGATGGCTCGAATCACCGGCTCCTATCCAGACGATCTCGATCTCCTCATCGAGGGTGCGGTTGAGGCTGGCGTGTTTGGAGGCAAGAGTGATGCGTTGCGTGAATTCGTGCGTGAGTACTTCGAGGACCACGAAAACGAGCGGATAGCAGCTGCGGTCGCTCTCTATGAACGCGAGCGGATCACTCTCGGTGACGCAGCCAGACTCGCTGATGTCGATCGCTGGACGATGCGCGACATCCTCCGTGAACACGGTGTGGAACTTCGGCTCGGGCTCGCAGGTGAGGAGGATGCGGCCTACGAAGCGGAGGCGGCGACGGAACTCGAATTCGGTGATGAGCCTGCTGGTGACGGGCTATCGGACTCGCAATGACGACTGCCGATATTCCAGCGGACCCGAGCGTTCTCAATACGACTGTTCTATCGAACTTTGCCTACATCGACCAGTTGTGGGTGGTGGCCGGACTCTCGGGAATTTGTACAGTACTGCTTTGTTGAATCCGATGACGGCATCGGGGTCACTGTTTGAGAGCCTGTTCGAGGTTGTAGACTGCGGCGGTCACCACGAGTTCGCGGAACTCGCGGTACCACGCGCGAGGGTGGACAGCGGGGCCGAACCGACGCTTGATGGCCGAAAAGGCAGTCTCGGCCATCCAGCGCTGGCCGTATAATTCGCTGTCCAACCGCGCGTTGTGCGCGTGATCGTACGCAGCGAACAGCCGGTGCCGCAGCAGGGGCCGGACGCCCTCTGATCGGAGTGCGTCCCGGAGAGATTGGTCGTCATAGCCTTTGTCGCCGGCGAGACTCTCGATTTTCTCGGCGTTGCGAAGAGCGACTCGACGGCCAGTTTGTGTGTCGTGCGGCCAGTGTGCCGAGCAGTGAAGATCGAGGATGGCACACGAGTCTGTCTCGACGAGTGCCGTCGTTTTGGGCGTGCGTATGTGGCGATCCGAGCGGTGTTGGTAGTGTTTCGATGCCGTTTCTCGGTCGAAGAACGTGGCATCGACGGCTCTGTGCGAGCCCGGATCGCAGATGGTCGCGGACTCTCGAAGGAAGCCGCGCCATATCGACATGGGCACCCTCTCAAACGACCGGTACAGCGTTGAGGGTGCGGGAGATGCCGTTCGAGCGAGCTGTAACAGACCACGAACACGATCCATTTCACTCGCCCAATCCACGATCTCGCGGTACGTCGCATCCATGTGAACCCGCAAAAAGTGGAGCGTCACATGCTTCCACCCGGGAAATCCGTTGCCAGTCGGATCACTCACCGCCGTTGGACTGGTGGCACAGCGCTTTTGAGCCAGCGACACGGCTTGCTTAACGAAGCGGAAGAGTGGTTTGGACACATTCGGCTCTTCCGCTTCGCTTCCACCTTCAGAGCGACGCTATTCCGCCGCCTTCTGCGGATTCAACAGAGCAGTCTCGTCGAAATCCTCTCGCTCGATCAGTGGTATAGCGACGAATACACTCGCCGCTATTGGCATTTTCGGTGCTAAATCAAAACAGTGGGCTTGCAGATTGTACAATTACAACTATTCAGCAGCACTGGAAGCGGGCACGATGTATCAGATTTTCTTCTCTAATCTCGCGAGTGAAACAACTGCTCAGTGTATGTGCGTAGCTACTGCTGTGATTTCTACCAGATACGGTATATGTTCTCGGAGCCGTGTAAGATACAACGCGCGGGTCTCGCAATCGATCCTCGCTGGAAACGTCGATGGCTCTCCCTCGAACATGACTCCTCAGGCTGTCTCTCTGAGGATCGAGTCCAGTCATAACATACGAGTGGTTCACGTTTGAACTGCGGGTATGCCGCTTGGTCCCCTCCACAGCCACCGCTCATCAAATTCCTCTTCTGAGGACTACGCCAGCGAGGACGAATCATCATCTGGCACCGCTGACCAGGTCGGTCCGACGACTCCCACCCGGACGGTTTCTCGGCGGCGCTTTCTTGCCGGAGTAACCGCCACTGCGAGTGTCAGCCTCGCTGGCTGTACCGCTCGACTCCCGGGCAAGGCCGCGAGCGTTGACTCCAGAACCACCCGTGACGGGAACACCCTGATCTGGGCCTACCCCGCTAGTCCCGCCGAGAGCGATCAGGGGTTCGAAGGGATCGGCTACGCGGCAATCCGGTTTCAAGTGTTCAACATGGCCGTGGATGCGGACTCGGTGATTCCTGCCCTGCAGTTCAGGTTGAACTCGACTGTCGCAGACCTCGCTGCCGGAGAATCCTATCAGGGATATCAGGCAGACTCGTTCCGGTTTTACATCGGGGTCCCGCGCACTTATGATGGGGCGGCGGGGCTCCGAGCGTTCGTGCAACCGCCTCAGTGGCCCGACATCCGCACCACGTACGGCTACACCGGTGCTGTGCGAGAACTTGCTGTGCAAGCTCCTGATGTACACGAGGACGGCACGATCATCGTGGAAGGCCGATTCCAGCCGTATGATGCTACGCTGCCCAGCGAACTACATTGCGGGTTCGAGGTACAAGCTTCACAGTCAGGGCCGCTCGGCCGGACGGTACGCGTCGATGGGCGCGAAACGTTCGACGTGTCCGTGATTGACCTCCCGGAAGGGATTACAACAGCATAGCAGCGGAGATCCCAACCGGCCACAAGCAGTCGACCGATGGACCATAGCCTTCGCTACAATCTACGATGCCATCACCCCGACGTGGAACATTCGTGGTTCGTTAGGCCCAGGCATTACTAAAGTGTCAGAGAAGTGTTCTCACATCCGTTCTTTGCCGCATCTATTTCGCTCGCTTTTGGGTAGCAGATTGTTGGTCAGACCTCTTCACTGGTACCCCAGACGACAGTGGCGAGTAGCACCGCGACACCCAGGGCACTTATACTGATACCCAGAATGCTACTGATTCGTTCGTCGCTAGCACTTACCCACACCGCGCTCCCGGTGACTGACAGTGCCATCCCAGCAACGACCAGCGTCTCAGTGTCTTCCTTCTCGAACTGATTTGGGAGGGCATCTATCATTTATACTGGCACCAGATTGAGATCACATTGAATATAACGATCGCTCCTCCGTAGCGGATCGCTGGTCGTCATGGAGCGGGGTGGTTCGGGGCAGATGATCGGCGGATTCGCTCGTGACAACCGCGTCGATCTTAAGTTACTCAGTTCAAGGCTGTGACGTAACCGTAAGACAGTCCCCCACCAACAATCGCTTGCCCAAGAGCAATTTCGCTAGCTGATTAGAATGAGCCGCCAATACCAATGTACACAAGAATAGCAACTACGGTTGCAATTAGGTTAAGCACGAACAGGACGGCGTAGTCCCTTGATTCCATGGCAAGGTGCCAAACCAGCAGTTACTAAGAAGTTTCGGGGACGATACTTGCTCAATTCGAAAGCGAATCTTACAGTCCTTCGACTGGGGGGGCATCCCGGGAGGTAGCTCAGGCGGCCGAGGCGGCGACGAGATTTTATTATTTCCGTCCCCTTGAGCCGGACGTGTCTGGCGTCCTCGAACGAACGAGGGATGGCTATTCGGCCCAGAGACTCCAGTCCTCCTCGCTGCCATCGTCGTTGCTCTTCCGACCGCCTACAGCGTCCAGCACTGGCTGGACAGCGGGTTCGAGGCCAGCTTCCTCGTGCTGATGACACTCGGGGTCGGCGTCCCGCAACTCTACGACCGCTGGCCGCACCAGTACGAACCCCCGCTGGTGGTTGCGTGGGCGCTCGTGGCCTGTGCTGTCGTGACTGCCGTGTTCGTCGCTGTCTACCTCGTCGCCAAGGGACTGGGCGCCGGCACACCAATCGCTGCTATCGTGGTGCTCCTCGTCGCCGACCTCGGTACGCTCGCAGTTATTAAGTTGTGGACTGGTACAGCGATGTCGGAGTGAGGATTTGCGCCCCGAGGACGCGACGCCAAGAGTCAATAATCAGTGACAGTCGGTTCAGCTCTGACTGTCTGTACTGGTTCCGCAAATCTATCTTTTCAATCGGTCTTACCGCTGCTGACAGAGGATGGGAAGTTCGAAACGGCACTGCTACATACACAGTGCGAGTCGATCAGACGGCTATCGGATCGTGACGGCTGACCACTTGGCTCCCCGCTACGAAGTTGAATCGCACCTCAGTGACGAATTCGAAGGCGGAATTACCGATGGATGAGATCTCCAAGAGAAACACATCACTTTCGGTTCAATAGACATCCGTTCCGCTCCGTATGTCCCGGTGTGGGCTTGTGATTATCAAGGTAATTCACAGGTGCGGTCGCCTCGGTTGTTTTCGTGAACCTCCTCCCGTTCCGCCACCGGACGTGGCGCTGCCGACAGAGCTCGGATCGATGTCGAATGGAGCGAATTGGAGACCGGTTCATGCTGACTGAGGGAGGGTAACTCTCATCGAGACGTACGCGCCGTCGCGAACAGCGAACTCAATCGGTCGTCATCGAATCCTGGTGCTGCTTAGGCGGCAGGAGTAAGCAGACGGCGTTTCCCCCGGAATTCCGCGATTCGAACAACACCTCTCCCCCGAGCGATTCGACGCACCACTTCATCACGAACAGGCCGATCCCAGAGCCGTGGGACGTGCTCGTGGTGACGGTCGGCGAAAACAGCGCGGCGATCTCCTCGGGTGGGATCGGCGGATTCGTGTCTTTGATGCGGATCTCCGCGCGACCGGTGTTGGGCGACGGGCCGACCGTTATCTCGACTGCCGGCGCCTCGTCGTTGCTGTGGACGATCGCGTTCTCAACGGCGTGTGCGAGCGCGTACTCGAACGCATCGTTGACGTCGATCCACATCCGTTGCCGTTCGCTGACCCGGATGTCTGCGTCGGGGTGTTCGGCGCCTATCCGATTCGCGATGTCCCGCACGGCGCCCGCAGCGGAAACCCGGGCGACGCTCGTCTGCGAGTCGGTCACCGCGTGTTCGATCTGTTTCACTGACGTGGCGATGTTACCGAGCTTCTCGCCTCTGGATCGAATGGTCGACATGACCTCTTCGGACGGTCCGCTCTCGGGGCCGTTCATCGCCTGCTCCGCACATCCAATGATAATCGCGGCCTCGTTCCGGAGGTTGTGCCGGAGGACGCGCCAGAACAGTTCCGCTCGATGATGGGTGTCGTAGTGCCGTGTGATATCTCGTACCTCGACGTGGACACAGCGGTCCGCCGTCGGGCGCTGTCGCGAAGTGAACACCTGAATCCAAATGAGTTCGCCGTCCGCTCGTTTGGCTCGCCACACGAACTGTTGCGGGCTTCCGTTGGCGGCCTTGGAGAGTCGATTGTGGAACTCAGACTCGGTGTGCGGGTAGGTGTTTGCCGTGTATTCGGCCACGGAGAGCTCACGCAGTCGGTCCGAACTGTATCCGAGGATTTCCTCCAGTCGCGCATTCGCGTCGATAACAGCCCCAGAGGCGGCGTCATAGATCGCCACACCGGTGTGGAGCGTATCGAGTACCGGAGATAGCGTCCCGCATTCGGGCGAGGACATATACCCGGGAATTTCACCGAGGTACGGTTTTCGTTGCTATGAGTGATATATATCGCTCCGTACGAAATCAGCGGCCGGCCGGGAATTTTCTGATCAAGAGAGAGTCGAATTTGTATCAAGCCGACTATGACATGATCGCCCATCTCCGGAGTCCCGTCTGGGCCCACGCCATAGTCTGATTATCTCAATCTGAAAAACTACAATCTAAATGTCGGAGTGGACTCGTCTTCGTTGAGCGAGAAGGGGCATGACGGACTGGTCACGACGAGTATATATCCCACCGGTCGGCTTCTGACGCGTCCGTTCGCCTATTATAAGGGTTCAAGCACAGGCTGCCGAATAACTCGAACGAGTAACAGATGACAATAGATACCAACCAGAGGTCGAAGAACGACGAGACGACCGGGCGGAAATCGGTGAGTCCCGCGTTCATCGGTCTGGTACACCAAGTCGACAGGCGGTCGTCGGGTCCCGATCGGGTCACGGTGTTCCCAGCTGAGGCGACCGATGACGAGCGGCTGTCGACGTGGGTGACGGTGGACGTCGACTCCGTCGTCAAGCCCGAATGCTTCCGATAACCCCCCGGATGTACCGCGACTGCGGCGGGCGAGACGGTCGCGAAGCCCGACGCTGCCGGTCCCCGTCGAATCCGAAGCCCCGATCGACGCGGACTCGGATGTTTCGCCCGCCGCCGATTCGGACGCCTCTCCCAGTAAAGAACGAATCCGAGGTGATCCGTCGGTGGGCATGAAACGACGGGAACTCCTCAACAAAACGCTGGACCGAGTCGCGCTCGGGGTCGTCGCTTCCTCGGTCCTCGAACTGTCCGATCTGTGGTCTGTGGCGCTGTCTCTTTCTGCGAGCGAGCCGACGCGGCCGACACCCATCGACGGGAGAGATTCGGTCGCTCGGGAACGGACCGCGGACGGCTACGCCATGACGTACGAGTGGACGGACCGGTCCGGGCGTGAGTGGCGCCTAGAGTTTCCGATCGAACGGTCCGCATACAGAGAAGCGGCCGCCGAGACGCACGGATATCTGAGTGGCTTCGAAGCGGCGAAGGCGAGCGCTCATGCCGAGCGGCTCACGGAGACGCTCGTCAACGCGAGCGCGATGGGCGAGAGTGCTCGACGGTCGCTCCCTGAGTCGGTCCTTCTCGACGGAGCGATCGGACTTGTACACTCGCTCGAATACGCGACGGATGCGGAATCGATGGGAGCGCCGGACTACATCCGAACCGTCGAGGAGACGCTTGTCGATGGCTGCGGTGACTGCGAGGACCTCACGTATCTGCTTGTCGGGATGCTTTCGCAGCCGGCGATCGGCTACCGGACCGCGATGGTGATCCTTCCCGGTCACATGCTGGTCGGCGTTCACAAGGACGACCTCCCGGCGGTGTACGCGGACGCGCCCACCCTCCCGGGAGAGACGTACGTCGGGATAGAGTGTACCACGTCTCGCCCGATTGGTGAGTTCAAAGACGAGCCCGTGCTAGCGGTGTACGGCGACGGCGTCGAATACATCGACCAGTCGGCGATCACCAACACGGGTGAGGAGTTCCTCCGAGACCCGACGCAGTTTCAGACGATTGCCGACGCGTCGGCGAAGCGCCCCCACTGACCGGAGCAACCGTGGTCAACAACCCCACCTTACTTCGCTCAGTCTACCGACTTCGCTCGGTGAGGGAGGTTGTTATCCGTGAGCTTAGCCTCGACACGGACGGTTTTAAATATTATATATTAGTATATACAACTATTGATCGGGATTCTTGTAGTTAGCGTAGCATCTGTAAGTCATGAAATCGGCTATGGTCCTTAGCTGTCCAGTTTGTAACGCCGTTCGCGCACTCGAAGGGCGACGAAGCGAGTATTCGAAACAGGATCTGTACGCTCGCGTGAAATCACATCTAGGTAGGCACGATCTCAACGAGCCCAAAATGGCAATTCGAAAGTACGAGATCATTTCTAACGCTACTGAAATTGTCATCCCCTCAGAGACTACTCAGCGACTTCCGATCGGGGAGTGGATGGAACGCGACGACACATGGCTCCCCGATGGTGCCCTATCCGGTAGCGGGGGGTCTCTGTCAGCACCCGAACCGTCAGTCGAGACCTCATCCCGCTAGTCCGATGTCGAAAGATAACCGATCACAGTCAGGTGAACCCGGAAAATGAGTGTCACTCTCTCATTTCCGCTGACCCAGAAATGATAGGAGGATTTCAGTTTGACAGATACGGGAGCCGCTTCACGGTATCAACGTTCTCTATGCGGGTGATTCTGTGACCGACAGAGACCTCACAGACCCAGAGTACTACCTCAACAGAGAACTCTCCGAACTGGCGTTTCAGGAGCGAGTTCTTCGAGAGGGAATGGACGATCGGAATCTGCCGCTCGAACGGCTCCGATTTCTCGCGTTCTTCACAAAAAACACGGACGAGTTCTTCATGAAGCGCGTCGGCGGACTCAAACAGCAGATCGACGCCGGCGTGACGAAGACGACGCCCGATGGACGGACACCGAAAGAGCAGTGGGTCGAAGTACTCGACACCGCACGCCCGCTCTTTGCGCAGCAGTCGGAATACTGGCAGTCTGTTCTCAAACCGACGCTCGCCGACGAAGGGATCGAGATCTGTACCCCTGACGAGTTACCCGAAGGAGATCAAGAACAGCTGCGGACGCACTTCGAGGAGTCTATTCTGCCGACACTGACGCCGCTCGCATTCGATCCCGCTCACCCGTTCCCGTTCATCTCTAACCTCTCGCTTTCGCTCGCTGTGCTCTCGTCGAACGGGGGTGAAGAGCCGACATTCACCCGGATCAAGATTCCGCCGAATCAACCCCGCCTCATCAGCGTTTCTGGCGAGGCTGACAGGTACGTTCTCATCGAAGACCTCATCGAACGTAACCTCGACCTGTTGCTCCCCGATCTCGACATCCGTGACGTATCGAAATTCAAGGTGACGCGAAACGCCGAGGTGCGGCGGAACGAAGAGGTCGCCGAAGACCTCGTCGATATGGTTGAGGAGGTCATCGAACAGCGACGCTTCGCGACGGTAGTCCGGCTAGAGGTTGACGCCGATATGCCCGATGAGTCACTGACGATTCTCAAAGATCAGCTCGGGGTCGACGACCGAGAAGTGTTCCACCGTGAGGGACCGATCGACTTCGAGGACTTCTTCGAGCTCATCGATCTCGATCGCCCCGATCTCAAGCCGCCGGCGTGGTCACCAAAGCCTCATCCCCGATTAGGCTCACTGGCGAGTGATACTAGAGACGAGACGAAGAGTATCTTTGACGAAATTAAACACGGGGACATTCTCGCGCACCACCCGTATCACTCGTTCGAGGGGACGGTTCAGCGATTCCTCAACGCGGCCGCGACCGATCCCGACGTGCTCGCGGTGAAGGCGGCGATCTATCGAACCGCGAGCGACTCGAAGGTAATTCAGAGCCTTATAAATGCCGCCGACAACGGCAAGCAGGTCGCGGTGATGGTCGAACTGAAGGCTCGGTTCGACGAGAAAAACAACCTCGAATGGGTTCGGCAACTCGAAGAGGAGGGCATCCACGTCGCGTACGGGACTGTAGGGTTGAAGACGCACACGAAGACGGCGCTCGTCGTGCGTCGAGAGGACGATGGCGTTCAGCTCTACTCGCACATCGGCACCGGAAACTACCATTCAGGAACCGCGAAAGGGTACTCCGACCTGGGGTTGTTGACCGCTGATCGAGACATTGGGTTCGATCTCACGAAGGTGTTCAATTTCTTTACCGGACCGACGCTCGACGACCGCTTCCGGAAGCTCTTGATTGCACCCGTAACGATGCGTGAGCGGTTCACGGAGATGGTCAGACGAGAGGCCGAGCATGCTCGTGCTGGTCAGCGGGCACGGATCGTGGTCAAAATAAACGGGCTTGAAGACCCGTCGATGGTCGAGGAACTCTATCGTGCTTCGATGGCCGGCGTGGAAATCGATTTGATCGTCCGAGATATCTGCCGGCTTCGTCCCGGTATCGAAGGACTGAGCGACAATATCACTGTCCACTCGATTGTCGGCCGATTCCTCGAACACGCTCGGATATTTTATTTCGAGAACGGAGGCAGTCCCGAGTGGTACATCGGCTCCGCCGATTGGATGACCCGGAATCTCGATTATCGAGTAGAAGCGGTCACGCCGGTCGAAGACACGCAACTGCGCGAACAGCTCCGGTTCATATTGGAGGCGTCACTAACAGATAACCGCCGTCGATGGGTGATGCAAAGCGACGGAACCTACGAAGCGGTCTCTTCCGACGACGACCCGGTTCGAGACATCCAAGAGATACTGATGGCAGCGACGGAAGCAGCACTCGATCACGGCTACGGTCCGGGGATGATCGTCGATACGGATCTCATCGAGGAAGCGCTTCTCGTTGGGGAGGTCACAGAGAGCGAGACAGAAGCTCGATCCGAGGGGTCGGATGAAGCCGATCTCGATGCCGATGAAGAACAGACCCACTCGGATGGGGGAAACGTGTCTGTGTTCGACATGTACTCTGATCGCTGGTATCGTCCTGATAGCGAGACGTACGACTGGGCTGTTCGGACGGCGGAGGGCGGCCGACGGTACTTCAAAACGCGAGAGGGAGTACGGAATCGCCTTCAGACCGAGTACGAGTGATTGCGGTCAGAGTACCGTTTAGCACGGTGTCGGTTATTCACCGCTAACAGCTCCTCGAGTATCGAGAGGGAGGTCTGAATGGAGTCGCTCAGGCCGGATCGACGATTTTCGAGTTGGCGCGTTCTTGATGCGTCTTCGCCTCCACGGTGAGGAATTCGTCGTTCCGGTAGTCGTACGCGGTGAGCGTTCCGCCGTAGACACAGCCGGTATCGAGGCCGACGGCGTGTTCTCGCTCCACTGGGTGGTCATGAACGGTATGACCGAAGAAGACGCGGTAGGGTCCGTCGTAGTCGTCATACCAAAACGGACCGTCATACCCGTTGCCGTGCGGGGAACGCATCGTCAGCAACTCCTCGACGGTGTGGTCTGAAAGCGATTGTTGGGGATCAATACCACCGTGAACGACAAGAACGTCGTCGAAGGAAATCGCGACCGGAAGCGATTCGAAGTACTCGCGGTCGTCTTCGCGGAGCCAGTCCGGGTGTTTGTCACCGCGCACAACTTTCTGCTCGTTGTTTCCGCGGACGCTAACGAGACGCGGATCCTCACGGACGAGATCAACAACACCGGGACTGTCCGGCCCTTTTCGCACAAGATCACCGACGAATACGACAAGATCGTCGTCCTCTAATTCGAGTTTCGTGAGGAGCCGTTCGAGAATTATTCGGCTCCCGTGGACGTCTCCGACAATGTAGATATCACCGTGACTGTCGGTTTCGAACCGTTCATGTTGTGCTTCAACGCCGTTACCGAACTGTGGTTTCGTGTTCATGTGGGTGGGTCCAGAGCCGAAGCAGTTCGTCTGAGGATCGGACTCAAATGAAGATATTATGCTCCCGAATTAATCAGTTTGTATTAGTAGACTATACCGCTATGTAGTTCGCGGTGGCGAAGTGTGTCCTTACGTGCTGTTTAGTGTCAATTTGGACTCACAATGTTTGTGAAGCAATATGAACTCGCGGACTCTGTCGGAATTCTATTCTTCAGACAGATCATCGTCTGAATCGTCTCTTTGCTGAAGAGTTCGTACTGATTCGAGGGTTCTACCAGCTCAAAGAGGTGTTCTAGGGGGCGTACGAGATAGTATGAGCGTAGCTTGTACGACCCATGGAGGTAAGCGGTTACCGACTCCTAGACAGCACTCTGCGCTGGTACGCCCAGCCAATGAGCGCACAGAGCGGCACGAGTATCACGCTGGTAAAAAGGCCCCAGTAGATGACGACTCCGTGCGTGGTTATTACGAACGCATCGACAGGGCTCACAAATAGCGCAGGGATCACCTCAAGCAACTCCCGAGTGGCCAACAACAGGCTGAACAGTATTGACACGGCCAACACCGTTCCGAGTGCCGTCACGACCCCTGCGAGCGCACCTCGACGCGGGTTCGATGTCGACGACAGCGTCCAGTGCCATACCGCTGTCCCGACGACGAAGCCTACAAGCGGGGTGACAAACAGGGCAAAGAAGACGAACCCAGTATAGCCCAGCATGTAGATCTCGACGTCGAACGGCACCTCTGCTGTCGAGACGAATGCCCACAGGCTGATTAAGTAGATGACCGAGGTAACCACCGTCGCGGCGGCGGCGACAGCCCCCGCACCGACTTCGTGATGTGATATACTGCTTGGCGCCTGACGCCACGTATTCATACACTCCTGTTTCGTCGGTGTGTATATAATTGAGCGCTCCCGCTGAGTGATGAATGTATCCTCTGTATCGGTCACACTGGCACTGACAGAGGTCAAGTAGTTCGTTGAGGTACCTACACACAGGGCGCGGGTCGGTTACCGCGCTTCCGACGGGGATTACAGAGTACCTATGGATACAGTATGGACAGCGTGTATCGACCATCAGCTTGGTACCGAATATGAAAATCCGGCTCTGTTGAAATCCTCAGAGAATTACATGTTCGTCCTGTAATTCGACGAGATG
>NZ_SGXU01000377.1:0-452 GCF_005435015.1 Halorubrum sp. SP9 | reverse complement strand
GCTCCACATTTGTCTCGTAGGGGAGGTTATCGATTAAGCCGGCTTGCCCCCGTACTACGTGTTCAACCGCTCGATTGGAATCCTCCTTAATTGCCGCCTCCCCGATCGTCCCTGCTGTCTCAGTAGATTGTATAGCTGTTTCAGTCAGTTCCTCATTAACCGCTTGCTCCAGAATCAGGGGGAGTTGGTCTTTACATACGTATTCTATTGTCTGATCAACTGGAGAGTCTTCTTCGGCTTTCCCATTCTGCTTGATAAGCGCTGAAACTCGGTCTCCGAAGATTGAGAGGCCTAGTGCGGAACTCGCCCGATCATGCTCTTCGATTGTGGAATTGATTACAGAGATAAGCGTCTGAAATGGATCTGGGTGAGCTGCGTCGTCGGCTGATAACTCAGCTTCTTCCAGCATCGATTTTGGCGTTAGCTTGTCTTCGATGTGCGATAATATCCCC
>NZ_SGXU01000376.1:0-452 GCF_005435015.1 Halorubrum sp. SP9 | reverse complement strand
ACGCGTCCCGACTCGAAAGGATATCGAAGAACGTGCGTCGGCTTCGCCGCATCTGGGAAACGTCTGAGGAGGCCGTCGAAACGTCGATCCAATCGCTTACCGAACGAGCGCTGTCCAAGAACCAGTACCGAGAGTCCGAGCGTCTCACGCTGGCGCTGGACGACGACGCGATAGTCGCTTCCCCCCCGTTCGCCCACTGGGCACTCGAAGAAGCCGTCGACAACGCCCTGACGCACACCGATGACGACACAGCGGTCACCGTCCGAACCGAGAACCTCGACGACTGTGTCCGCTTGATCGTCGAAGACGACGGCCCGGGGATCCCACCGATCGAAGTCAAATCGCTGGGCAGCAAGACCGAATCACAACTCATGCACGGCCAGGGACTCGGGTTACAGGTGATCCACTGGGCCATGGAGGTCTCCGACGCCTCGCTTTCGATTACGGAGCGC
>NZ_SGXU01000375.1:0-455 GCF_005435015.1 Halorubrum sp. SP9 | reverse complement strand
GTTGACCCCGCTCCAATCTGGGCGGCGCCCGATGAAGTAGGCGACGCGACCCGCTTCGTCACGGTAGGGGAACATGAAGTGCCCCTTGAAGGAACACTCGAGGGGCTCGTACGCATCCTTCTCGCCGTCGTATCCGCGACTACTCTCGTCGGTAGGCTGGGTGTAGTCCACGAACGGACGGCCCTCTTGGTCTTCGCCGCCGACGTCGTCGGGCTCGTGGAAGAGCCCGGTCGCGATCATCGTGTGGTGTTTGAATCCTTCCTCCCAGAGATGCTCGAAGAGGGCAGTCCGGTCGATAGGCGCCCACCCGAGTCCGATGTCGTCGACGACCTCGTCAGTCCACCCACGGGTGTCGGTCGTCTCGAAACGGTAGGGCGTGTCGGCGCTCGGCTCATCACCCGCGAGTTCGTCTACCGTGTCGTGACGGTCAGCTGGGGCCACGCCAGTTTCGGTGT
>NZ_SGXU01000374.1:0-455 GCF_005435015.1 Halorubrum sp. SP9 | reverse complement strand
GGCTGTTGCCCGTGAGTGAAACTCACAGGTTATTCTCGCAGTTGACTACTTGCCCTTCCACGACAACCCCTCCAACGACCCACCCCACAACGTGAGCGTTGGTAGAGGGTTGTCGAAAACGGATTGCTAAAAGGGTAGAACCTATTTTTACAGTTACTATACTGTAAGAGGAATAGTCCGATGTCACATACGTCACTCGCCCCTGCCAGTCGCCCGTACCGCAACGATCAGCCCACTACGGTTCGCTGGTATAGCGGCTATCGAGGCTACGGCGGACGCTACTTCTCCCCACGAGAAGATGGGTAACGACGAGGTCGATCCCGACGCCTGCGTCAGTTCCGAGGGAACTGACTCTAACGACGGCTCGGCTGTGCGAGCCGACGAGTACCCTGCTCGGTGTGACTGTACCGCCGAGGAGCTGGCGACGTTGAAGGAGTGGTTCGAATCCGACGATC
>NZ_SGXU01000373.1:0-457 GCF_005435015.1 Halorubrum sp. SP9 | reverse complement strand
CGTGAAATTCGGTTAAAATCTCCTCAGGAACGGGATTTGTGTACGTGAACGACTCGTCACGACAGAGCGTCTCGAAGTCTCGATCAGTTGTGACAAGCTGATCAGCACCTGCCTCTCGCGCAAGCGCCACGTAGAAGCAATCGTACACGTCGTGGTTCTTGTCGACGCTTACGTCGTACGCAGTAAGGATCGTCTCAGGTGTCACGTCAACAAACTCGATCGGGTACTGTACCAACGATCGGACTGCGTTTCGCGCTTCAACCGTTGTCACCCCCAGATCCTCGAGCACCCACTGAACCCGAAGCGGTAGATAGCCGAACACGAGGAGCGTTTCTTCCCCCTCTAACGCTGGCACCAACTGCTCGGCCACATACGGGTGGCCAGGGTGGTCATCGATCAATTGAATCGCGAGCGCGTTGACGTCGGGCAGAATGCGCATTCATTCGCCCCCAAATGG
>NZ_SGXU01000372.1:0-458 GCF_005435015.1 Halorubrum sp. SP9 | reverse complement strand
ACACGCTTCGTGGACCCGTACAGCGACGTACCGCGGTACTGGTTCTTCAGGTCGATCAGTTCCTCAACGCACTCCGTCAGAAAGCCCTTCTGGACATCGTGAGCGAGGAAGTAGACCTTCTCGTAGCGGGGACCAGCCCCGTCGTCACACGACCACTTCGTCGCAGGGGCGTGTGGGTCGTAGACGACCTTGTACTGACCGTCGGTGTACTGTTGCCACGGTTCTCCTTTGTCCAGATGTTTCACAGGACGAGTGTCGATGTACCCCCACACACAGTCGTCTTCGGTGTACTCACTCTCACGGAGATCATCCCGCGTCCCGATGGTTGTCTCAAGTGAGGCGTTCAAGGTGAGGATAAAGGATGGATACATCGAAGACACGTCGATATAGACGACGTTCTGATTGACACCCGCCGTTGGCGTCTCGACGTGAGCACCAAGGTACTTGTACTCCGCAGG
>NZ_SGXU01000371.1:0-459 GCF_005435015.1 Halorubrum sp. SP9 | reverse complement strand
ACTTGCTCGCGGTGTTGTAGGAGGTCGCCTCGCACTCCGGTAAGTCGCGACTCATCGGGCACTCCCCGGTGTAGTGGCACGGTCGAGTCGCGGTGTAGATGTTCCGCTGAATCGTCGTCGGTTCGCACCGCTTCCCGTGGCTCGACATCAACAGCGGCGTCCGTCCGTGTTCGTCCTCGCCGCCCGGGTGGTTGAAGCGGAAGTAGTCACGGAGGACCGCGGCGACTTCGTCACTGATGCGAATGTCGCGCTCGCCTTTGCCCTTGTTCTTGAGCGGGGTCTCGGTCTCCGGACGGTGACGAACGCGGAGGTAGGGCCTGCTCCCGTCCTCAAAGTCGTCCGTGTCGAGCGCGTACAGGGAACTCCGACGCATCCCGGTCTTCCAGAGGAGCAGGACGATGACGTGACGGAGGGTCGCGTACTCGTGCTTGTTGAGGTACTCGATGATTTGGGTTGCTT
>NZ_SGXU01000370.1:236-461 GCF_005435015.1 Halorubrum sp. SP9 | reverse complement strand
CGACGCCACTCACGCGCAGGCGTCACCTCCGGTCGGGATTACACCGGTCATGGTGCGTCCCGAAATCCGAGTGTCGCGGTTCTATAACCCGGAGAATGTGGGGGAATAAACGCATTACGCGCATTAAGTGCGAGGATTAAAGACGCTTCAGCGTCACTCTCAGGTGATGTCTGGCGAGATCCGTAAGTTGCGAGACCTCGGCGGGAGCGGTGGTGTCACCATCCC
>NZ_SGXU01000370.1:0-226 GCF_005435015.1 Halorubrum sp. SP9 | reverse complement strand
GAGTGGGGTCTCATTGATGACGACGAGTTGGCCGACGCGCACTTCCGCGTCGATGAAACAGACGAGTCGGTGACGTTCGAGCTGGTCCAGTAGTTCGGCTCGACGTCTATTTTCGAGACTCACCCGAGTAGCGGCGTGTACGCGAATCCCTTATTCGGCTACGGATCACGGTCTAGAACTCCAAGCCGCTCGCATCAAGGCGTGGTTTCACACGATCGTCTGTAGT
>NZ_SGXU01000369.1:0-462 GCF_005435015.1 Halorubrum sp. SP9 | reverse complement strand
GGGCATTCTAAGCGTTTCCACAAAGAAGGGTCTATAGCAATAGTCTAGATACTCGCGGGACAGTCACCGTGTTCGGCAACCGCGTCGATGACGGTCTGACCCGTCTCCCGAATCCGTTCACACCGGGTGAGGAGCCGATCAGGATCGTCATCACTCCACGCCGCGAGATACCGCGCTGACCCGTCCATCTCAAGCCCGAAGTGCCGCCCGACAACGTACGCGACCGCCTCGGCCTCCAGTTCACGGGCAGTCTGGTCGGCCGCGTCGGCTGCGTCATGGAGTAGTGCGTGGGCGTACTCGTGGACACACGTCCCAACCATCGCCGCGGGGTCGTCGTGACGCACCTCGATGTGGGGCACCTCGTCGTCGTGGCGACACACACCGGCAGCGTCGCCGTGCGGCCACGCAGTCGCCGCAATAATCTCAACGGTCACGCCAAGATCGGCTGCGGCATCGACGACA
>NZ_SGXU01000368.1:0-462 GCF_005435015.1 Halorubrum sp. SP9 | reverse complement strand
AGATCAAGCGCAAGCGGGCCGACCGCAAGCAGGAGAGCAGGAAAGACAAACGCGGAGATAACGGACAAAGAGAAGGCGATCGATCGACCGGCGAGCTTCCCAAGAACCACGTCAGTCCGGGAATTCGGTAAAGAGAGCAGAAGCTTGATCGACCCCGACTCGCGTTCGCCGCTGATCGCGTTGTAGCTGATGACTAATGCGGTGAGCGGCAGGAGAGTTCCGCCGGACATTTAGGAACGCATTCGATGAAACCGTTTCGCCGGTCGGTGGTCGCACCTGATACGCGACGAAAGAGACGAGACCGAGGAACAACAGAGTCAATCCGAGTAGCCACCGGGACCGGACCGCGTCGCGGAGGTCTTTTTTTGCGATTGCGAGCACGCTCATTGGTCGCTCACCTCCTCGTTTTCGACGTCGTCTCCCGGTAGATCCCCTGAGGGCGGAGTCGATATCTGTTCATCT
>NZ_SGXU01000036.1:0-24882 GCF_005435015.1 Halorubrum sp. SP9 | reverse complement strand
GGTACCGCGAGTTCCGCGAACTCGTGTTGACCGCCGCAGTCTACAACCTCGAACAGGCGCTCAAACAGTGACCCCGACGCCGTCATTGGATTCAACAAAGCAAACAGATGTGTACTGTCGATCCTCGAACGATTGGAACCCTGATTCGGCCTCAACCCCTGTGACCTCGCACTGGTGAGCCGCCTACTCGCTGTCGTCTGGCGCAGAGTGTTGATCTAGTTCTGGGTCGAATACGTCTTCATCCCACGCTAAGAACTCGTCTTCGTGCGTGTCGGCGACTCGCTCGATAATGTCGTGGAAGTTTCTCCTCACTTCGTCGTCATCCCGTTTCTGATGAGCTATCTGTAGGAGTACGGCAACGACATCGAGATGTCCGGGTGTCCCTCGATCCTCAGCATGGGTCACTAACTGATCAGCGGTCGATAGGGCCTTTTTTCCGTCGAATTCGGCCATCCGCGTGGCGAATCGGCTCACCGCAGCCTTTGTCGACTTGTCGGCGACAAGCGGCGTACCCGTCGAACCATCCTGACCGCCCACCCCACTGTCATCGATGAGCAGCCGAATGAACCGATTGCCGACAACGTTTGGCGCAACCGCCACAAAGCAACCGGCGGCGGCTGCCACGAACAGTTTGACACCCTCGTCGGGCCATCGTTCTAGCTCATCGAACACCCCATTACCAACCACGTCGGCGAGTTCTGGGAATTCTGGAGCAAGCGTTTCAACCGCGGCGAAGAGCGTTGCCCGAGTCAGTGCGTCCTCTTGAATGGCTGCCTCACTACCGTACACACTTGTGAACCGATCGTCATGTTGGAGGGCCTTCACGAATGCGTCTCCAACCCGCTGGGGGACAGCCTCTGGATTGTGCTGGACAACTCTCTGCAAAAATTGGATTGCGAACAGCGGCAGCGTCGGGCCATCTCGTTCAAAAGGACCGTTCAATGTGAGAACGCCAGGCCGGAGCGCTTCCCAGTTGACTTCATCACAGAGCGCGAGAAACGCACGAGCGGCGTCCCGCCTGACGGCGAAAGACTCTGCCCGAAGATGTGTCGCCAGCTCGACAGTGTATGGTTCAAGAAGCGCTGGGTCCTCCTGTGCGACTCGGGCAACGAACCGGAGGAACCCCTCACGGAGGTTCGATTCCGTTCGGTATAGATACTCCCGAAGGTCGATCGACTCAGCGACGAGCGTCTTCGCGTGGTCACCGTTGTTGGTCCGGCCGAGGATACCGTAGCCCACCGCTGTGAGATTCGCTTCCTGTGTCCCATCGGTATTCTTCGAGAGAGCGAGGAGGTGCTCAGCAATTCGCTTCGCGATCTCGTCAGCAGGTTCGTATTCTCCGGTGTCCATCGCCGTCGAAAGGAGGAGGGTGCCGGCGGTCGTCAGCCATGGATTTCCCTCATCCCCCGTCCCGTCACGGATCAACGATTCTCCTAACTCTGTTCGTAGCGGCGGGTCGACCGATGTGTTTGAGTTGATTTTGGCAATGACGCGAGCTGCCTTACACGCGGCTTTCGGAAGGTCTTCGTCGAGCGTCCCAACAACGCTGGCCTCTTCCAGCAGGTCGAAAAGATACTCGCTAGTCGCATCCCAAGCTCCCTTGCTCATTTTACCCTCTGAGAGGATACCGGCTGCGTGTTTGGACTCCTGGAAACCCCCTTCCTCAAACCCCCGTATCGCGGTGTTGAGTTCCTCGTCGGTGAGGAGTTGACCGTCCTCTATGGAAGTTTTCGTCGAGATCAGTTCAAGGCCGAGCTGTGGCACCGAATCAGGCATACCTGAACAGTCGACAAGCGTCCATATGGTCGTCATCGTAGCCGTGAACAGGGAACGGCAAATCGTGAGACAGGCGGCGAGTAACTTGATTGTACACCGACCGATGAAGAGTACGACGGGCACCCCGATTGGAATCGGGGTTCCTCAATAACTAACGTTCGAGTCGGTAGCATTGTCTGGACCGACTGTAGTCGGGTACATATTCAATATAGTCTGGGAAATTCCATTCAAAATTGTTTCGCTAAGCGCGGCTGTGCGGTCAACCTGGTATCACATCCGCCTGTATGATGAACTGCGATGGCAACGAACGAACCCGAACCGGCCGAGGGTGGTGAGAAGTCCGCGTCGATGAACGGCTTCGCAATACAGGCAATCCGGCAGCGAATCGCTAAACAGGCCAGCCGACAGGAGGACTTCCAGCTGTCGATGCGCGTCAAGACTAACCCGGACGAGGAGTCGGTGAAAACGTTCCAGCAGAAGCTGATTGAGTTCATCCAGCGGAAACTCGAGGCCGGTGACGTCCGGACCCCTGAAGCCGTGATAGCGCTCTGGGACGAACTCAACCGCATGGAGGAGATGCTCCGTAAGACGAGCGAGGAAATGGACGAGGAAGAGATGGCGTCCAACGACGAGAGCGAGGGACAAGATGGTGACGGTACCGACGCATCCGCGATCAACGAGCGGTCCTCGATGGACGACGAAGGCGCCGAATCCGAAGCGGACTCCGGTCAGTCCGAGGACCCGGCGTTCCACTGACGGCCTAACCTCTTTTTTTTGAGTGACAACACGTTCGCCGAACCAGTAATGTCGACTACGTCTGGGGCACGGTTGTTGGCTACCTCCGACACCGACTCGAGTATCGCCCTGACAGCAACAGGGCTGAAACCCGTTCGAGGGACGCTGTCTCTCACTATCGACCAATAGTCTGTCACCACGCAGTGGCGTACTCACACATGGAATTATCTTGGAGACTACCCTACAGGACAGACTATGGAACTGAGCGAAGCGTTCGCTACCTTCACTGCTGATCACTGGGAAACTATATCAAGATTTTTATGTTATAGTAATAGGAATTAGGTATGACGGAAGTTGATCAGGACGACGTCTCTATCGTTAACGAGTTCCAGTGTGAATCATGTGAGGACGAGGTCGCTCTCATACAATTCAAGGGCAAATATATGACTGTAGGCAGTGCGATCGTTCCTGCTCTCTTCGGTGTAGGAGGTTACTCCTTAGGTGGCTCTACAGGAATCGCTGCGCTGGGAACAGCAGCCAGTGCCAGTTGGCCCTTAGCAGCAGTTGGTGCTTTAGTCGGTACTTCAGCAGTTTACGTGGCAGGAGCGACGAAGGACTCACTACAGTGTCCCCACTGCGAGTCGGATATAGAAATAAAATAGCGGAGTAACGTATAATACTGCTATATTCACCGGGTCTACCGACTCCAATCATCAATTTTGGAGTCTCAACGAGTCCAACACCAGACTCATCGAACAGTATGTCGTACACGGAAACCAATTAGTCGTGCTGTAGGCTACAGACACCTACAGAGAAAATTCAGTAGAATACAAACCTCTTGAGGAGAGTTTCGTGAATCACGCATCCAAGTCGCGATGTCTAAGTCAGCCACATGCCTCTCAACCCTGCGAAAGCGAATTCAATACTCTGGGGTCTGGGTCCTTCTTAACGTACCTTCCATTCTCGTCGTTATCCATGGTGTGTTTCCAGAACCGCTGCTATCACAGTTCGTTTTCACGTACGGCGATCCACAGGTGGTGACTGTATGGACAGCGGCGGCAATTCACGATAGTCCTCGGCACCTCGCATCGAACCTCGCATGGTACATGGTTGTAGTCGGGCTCGCGTACACGTTGTACGCTGACTGGGGCCGACGCCGGCTGTTCTGGCTGCTGTACGGGAGCCTTCTGCTCTGTTAAATCCGATGACGGAACGGGTATCGCGATCGCTGAAGACATGATTTCTGACTCTTTGTTGCTGAGGAGTCTGATCGATCTAGCCAGCGATCTCGATCTTCTCCCTCTCTACCAAGAGCCCATCTCTGAATTCTCTCGGCAGCGCTCCCGAACCGAGTACAGAGCGACTCGATCCCGATGCCTTCTGCGGATTCAACAGAGCAGTCTTTTTCAAGTCGAGGTTTGTGAGCAATTCTCTGATGTAGCAGAGGCTATACCAGCTATAGCACGTTTAGCTTGCTAGTCGTCGCAATCTGAGCAGCACGTCTATTAGCGTCCCGACTATGGAGTCACTTTGCTCTTCATGGTCCACGTCTGAGACGATTGTCCGAACTCTCTCCGGATCCACTGTACATTCAATATCGGAGCGCATGACCAATTCATGGAGGAGATCTGCGATCTGTTTTTCAGCGACTGATTGGTCACCTTCCAAGACGGTTACTAACCGAGAACTTCGATCAGCGAGCACAGCCGAGGCTGCGTCAGTCAGGTCAGATAACACCCACGCAGCACGTTGAGGATCCCACGGATCTTCGACTCTTTTTCCCTCAACCACTCTGACTAATTCATCAATCGCGTACTCACGAACAGCCGCGGATTCAGTTAACAATCGATCGAGGGTAGCGATTGCCCCAGGACCGTCGAGATAGACGGGATGAGCAGCGTAGGCCAATAATGAATAATCAACGAGCATGTCCACAATCGGCTCAGGATTATTTTCTATCGTTCTAGGTGCTTCGTAAGTAATCATCGAAAGTACACTCGCAAGTTCTGTTCTACTCGGTGAATTGGATTCATATTGATAAATTAATTGTTGTACGGTGTCCTCAGACAAGAGTTGGTCGTCACCTCTCTGCACTCGCTCCTGAAGCATCTGTATAGCCCCGTTTCGAACCATCGGATGCTGACTGTTCAACGCCTCAGAGACGTTCACGTACAGATCAATGTCGTCCTCTGACCAATCGCTCAATTCTGAGAGCGCTTGATTAGTTTTAGAACGGACATACCAGTTGGTATCTGGATTCTGGACGAGATCTTCAATTGATATTAGTACTGTCTCGTTAACATCGGGTGCGATTCGGGGCAATAGTTCTGCCGCGCGGAGACGAGTCAGGCCTAAAGAGCTCTGTACTTTGAAACGCAACTGCTGGAAGAGTGCGGTCGCAAGGAGCTCATCGGACTCAACAAGCTGCTCCAAAATTCGATTTCTGCGCTGAAAAAATTGCTTGGAGTTAATCTCGTTTGACCATTCGTCTAAGCCCGGTTCACCTACCGTGTTCACGAGTGTTTCGGTGAGGGCGCTTCGTCTGGAAAGCGCTTTGTAATCAATAGCAGCCAGTATGGAGATGCTGGCTTGCCGTGGAACCATACCATTCTCCAACTGATGAAAGACCTCTTGAACAAGAACCTCTCTGTAGGTCGAATTAATCTCCATCAGACGGCTGACCACCGTATCGTAATCCCCATCAATATATGGAAAGTCAGTCTCACGCGAATCTCGGTCGGTTGTCGCTAGAATCTCCCGGATGAGATGGGGAATATGTGAGGGCTCTACCTCAGCGAGTTCCACACACTGCCACAGGGCCGCAGATCTGACGCCGTCATCACAATCCCGAAGCGCGTGGTGAATAGCGTGTAGCGCGATATCCCACGTAGTGTCCTCTTGTATACCAACCTGCACCAGTCCCTTCAAAACTGACGAGCGTACCTCTTCACTCTCGTCCTGTCGGAGCCGGCTCTGGAGGATATCGACTATGTCGGGGGAAATGTTGACACTCTCAGATGCGAGTTGTACGATTGTATCGGCCGTTTTGGCTCGTGTGTCCTCCGAATCGTCTTCCAAAGCCTTTCGTATCCAATCGGCGATCTGCGGGCTACCGTCAGTATCGGTGGCAACTCTATCAGCGAACATCTCTACGATTGTGCTCTTCTCGTGATCGGACGATCTGAGGAAAATCTCCCAGAGTTGGTCGACGAACTCTCGTCGGAATTCAGGGTCTTCTTCACCAGGTCTGACCTCTCTGAGAATCTCGAGGGTGGTTCCTGTATCGGCGCTCTCCTTGCCCAGCGCCTCAAGAAGATCCTCGAGTATCATAGTCCTTAACCGCTCATCCTGCTCTATGACGTTCGCAATCGCATCTCCGACTGGATTCGGCTTTGACGCCGTTATCTCTGGGACAGAGGCCTCATTCCCGGATCGGTCATCATAGATTTCGCTCTTGACAAGTCGGCGCACAGCCTCCTCGATATCGCCCCTCACCTGATCCAGTGCGCGGGGGACCTCACCCAGGCACCTGATCGCACGCAGTCGAACGACTCTGTCTTCCTCAGTTGTGAGCGTCGCCAGTGCCTGAGCGCCCAGAGTTGGATGCTGTCTGGCCACCGTTCCTATGGCCGCTACCGCAGCTTCCACATCACTTTGTCCGAATTCATTGCTAGACTCATTCTGGACCACTTCTCGCAACCCCTCGATAACTAGTGGGGCTGAGTCCTCACTTGTCGCCAGTCCTGCTTCGAATGCTCGGACAATATGCGGTGTCAGATACTCTAAGTCGTTTTCAATTGCGGTTATCAGCACCTCGGCCTCGCCGCAGAAGTCCCACAAACCGTTCTCGGCAGCCAGTTCGAGGATTTTTGCGGCTTGGGTTCGGAAGGGCTCGTGCTGTTCCTCCAGAATCAGCCTCCCCAGAGTGGGTGCCGCCTCCCGAAGTGTATGCGGTCGATCGTCCGCAATGGTACGGAGTACGGCCAGAGCCTCTCTTTGGACATCTTGTGAAAGCGATTCTTTACCGACCAGCATGTCGACCTCCGAGGAATCTCTGTTCAATTCACGATCTATCACACTGGATAGATAGTCGACCCGCGTCGAACCGAGACTAGGCACCTCGGCGACCTGCTTGATCACCTCCAACTCGGTCTGGAGCTTCTCAATCAATCGATCGTCGGGATCGGTGTGTGAGAGCCTTTCGAGGTCTGAAAGTAGTTGGTTTAATCCGTCTCGATCGAGCGCCGATACCCAGGTGGCGGAATCCGTCCGACCGACAGCCGAGTCGATCGCTAATTGGATAATAGCTCGTGA
Source organism: Halorubrum sp. SP9 (assembly GCF_005435015.1). Taxonomy (NCBI): domain Archaea; kingdom Methanobacteriati; phylum Methanobacteriota; class Halobacteria; order Halobacteriales; family Haloferacaceae; genus Halorubrum; species Halorubrum sp. SP9. Next base: position 18,057 of record NZ_SGXU01000036.1, on the reverse strand, counting down.
ACGAGCTGATCTGGGCGAAAATACTGGTTCTAGACTCTCGTCGTCGCTCGGAACTGCTCCCGAATTCAATCGAATTGCCGCCCAAGCGACCCTCCCCTGTTCTTCTATTGTTGCCGCTTCCTCTTCAGTGACCGCACTCTCGCTGTTTTCTAAACTAACCGACGAGGTTTCCGTCACCAAGTCAGTGAAAATTACAGCGTCTGCCAATGGATACCCGATGCGGTCGGCTGCTATCGTTTCGAGGGCTCTCACGGCCGCTCGTCGTGGGCCTACTAGATCCGCGCTTTGTGTCACCTGGAATAACGTCTGGCCAACTTGGATACTTGTCTCCGGATAGTTGTAGCCCGTTCTCAGAAGTACCTCAATACCCTGCTCAAGAACCGCGCTGGACTGAGCCGAGTTCGTATCAGATTTCTCGCCGGTCAATTCTTCCTGAATGAGCTCACACACGAGCTCGACCGATTCGGCAGCCTGTATTGGTTTGTCCGACGCCTCTGCTAAGACTCGTTGCCATCGTACAGACCCCGTCGATCCCTCTTCCAGAGCCATGGCCAACTTGTCTTCGAGGTCTGGACTTCCTAGCATGACAACCTCTAACTCAGATATTGTGGAATATAGTGTAAGCGTGTCGACGGAACGGACTACTGTTCTCGGTACTCTTCCGCTGGGGCAGTCTATCTTGATTCAGGGAATGAATGATGCCGTACACGACGGGCATGAATTTAGGTGGCAGTTGATCTTTGCGCCTATACCCCACCTCCACACTCAGTATTTTTTAGCCGTTTATTCAGGTCCAGTCCGGATACCGTGTTTATACAGTGACAAACTGTTCAGGGAGTCACGCTGGCGGAAGGGCAACGCTTCTTGTTACGGCCATGCTGAGGTATACTAATGACAGAAGGCTCTGGAGATGATCCCGGACTCCCGGGCCCGTCTCGTAGTGACATCTCTACTCAGCCGGGTGGTACATCTCCACTCTCCCTATCCGAGCTACGAGAACTGCTCTCTGGTGAAGAGCCAACAGTTTCTTCACCGAAACTCGTGCCGGCGCTCGTGGCGACTCTTCTGCTCGATGGACGAGAATCAGCGGATTACAAGCGTCGTGCGCTCGCGGGCACAGTCCTTGCTAAAATAGAATCTGCGGATGTGTTGCGACCGTACTGTAGACATGTAGTCGTTGCACTCAAAGAATGGTTACAGACGGACCTCGCTGATACGGAGTCTCTCTTTGCGGATCAATATTCAGCTCCCAAACAAACACTCGGCGAAGCACTTGTCGAAGTGCTCACGACGGTCGTACGGTCTTCGCCATCCGACATGACAGCGTATACGCCCGTATTATTAGCCTACCTTCTGGATGAACGGGGCGAGGTTGAGCAAGTTCTCGTTGCGTTAGAGGCAATTGTCGACGCAGAGCCCGCTGCCATTCCGTCTGCTCAATTGGCCCAAGTCTTCGACACTGCGGATCCGTATCGGGTCGCCGCGGGCGCACGACTCCTACAAACGCTTGCCGCTCACGGACAGGCCGATGCTGTTCTGGATCGTATCTCGTTTGACTCACTTGAGCTCGCTCTGACGCATTCCGACTCCGATGTCAGTGGAGCGGCTGCGCGTACTCTTGCGGATCTTGCTGAAGCGGGCTACACCGGCCGAATTGTAGCAGAAATTGATATCTCTGCTTTTGAATCACCGCTACAACAGCAGGCTACTGACAGCTGTGTCACCGCCACTGCGGCGCTATGTGAGATTGTTGCCGCGGGGTATACGAGTCCCGTGGCGACGCAACTCGATATGGCGGCCCTCAATTCCACGCTTGAAGATCCGCAACCTAACGCCGTTGGTAATACAGCGATTGTGATTGGCTATCTGCTTGATGAGGAGCAGGACCGGGCTGTTCATCTCGCCGACGATATTGATCATCAGACGCTCGCAGAACTGCTATCACACGAATCAGAGTTCGTTAGAGAGAACGTCTCGTCAGCGCTGGGCTATCTTTTAGAATACGTGGATGCCGTAACTGTTGGGTCAGCAATTTCGCCGCGTGATCTTGAGCCACTGGTTACACATGGAGATCCGTCTGTCGCCGGGAACGCTGTTGCGCTGCTCAATGAGCTGTTTGCTGCCGGGTATATCGATCCGGTCCTCGCCGAGTTTGATCTGGTCAAGATATCCACGGCGTTATCGCAGAAGGATCCAATCCCGAGGGGTAACGCAGTTGCGACAATCGGCTATCTGGCTGAACATGGCTACGGCGGCGCCGTACTTGACACGATTCCACTCTCCGACTTAGCTGCGGAACTGGACGCAGAGGCCGACCATGTCCGTAGGAATGCTGCCGCCTCACTCGCAGATTTGGCCGAAGTCGGCTGTGCGGACGCGGTTATTGCCGCCACAGATCTTGAGATCTTAACAGCCCTATTCGAGGCTTCGGACCCATCTGTGGTTGAGAACGCAATCCTAGCGGTTGGCCATCTCGCTTACAGTGGCTATGCCGACGATCTTGCCCCCCATATCGAACCAGAGAGACTCACAAAACACCTCACACATCCAGACTCAGAGATCGCGAAAAATACAGCCACACTGATTGCCGCATTTAGCTTCCGCGGTTGTGTGGAGCTTGTTTTTGCCTGTGTCCCAGCCCTTCTGTCGGCGCTCGACGCTTTCTCGCATCCCAGAACGCCAGCTGTAGTAATGGCACTGAGCCATCTCTGTATCGGAGCCCCCAAATCGGTCATTGAATATGAGTCCGCCAATGTATTAGACGAGTTGCTCACTACCGCAACACAAACCGATCTCGCGTATATTATGGAGATTGACCCGGAGGAACGGCTCCTTCGAACTGTCGTCGCTGCTGCCTGTCATTCAATTGCTGTAGCGAACCCAACGATAGCAGCTGACCACCAGCCGTCGATCCGTCGGTTGCTATCGGTGCCACCGTATCTAGAACGAGCCGATAACGGGACGGCAACCACTCTGTTATTCGCTACTCTTCACCGGATTCCATCCAAGTCGACTATTGGCCCTGTATAAAACTCACCCAGAGGGACTCGAAGTACAAGTGGCACAAATACTCGCTTCAGAATTGAACGCCCCTCAGAGAGAATACCACAGTAATGAGTTCAGCGAATAAACGAATGTAATTCTCACCGTTAGCGCAGCTTACTGGCTAGCGGCTTGTGCGTAGATTTGGAGCAGTTTCTCCCGGACGGTCTCACCGAACATCTCCGGATCGTCTTCGTCGATACTCAGCGTTTCCCGGAGCTGATCATACTCTTCACTGGAAAATTGAAACAGCTGTGTCTTTGCGATATCGAGAGGATGTTTGTCAACGTTGCTGAGCGCCCTCGTAACAAGAGATGGGGAGCTTCTGCTACTAAGCATTTCATCAGAGTCGGGTCAACCGAATGACGGTCTTTCCATCAAAAGTCGGTCTTTTTCGACGAGCACGATTCTGGGCAGGAAGCTGCTCTTACAAATACACACCGTGTGTTCTTGTATGGGAAGCTGCCCACACTGTGAGTTCACTGGAAAAGCGGATGTCGAAGAATTGAGTAGTCATAACGGGGAAAACGACCAGTTCTACCGGGGTCAATTAGTGTGTCCGGATTGTAGCACTATTCTCGGTGCTGTCCAGTCGTACGGGATTGAGGGAGGAACTAACGACGGGGTGTTCTAAAGCTGATTTGACGCGGACATAACAAACGGTCCCTTCCAGTACGATAACAGAATCAGATCAACAAAATAGAGCCAATCGTTCAAAGTGAGAGGCCACTAGTGGACATGCCTCAACTCAAGTACTGAGGTATGAGGATTCGACTCTAGTGATGACCAGTTACTCGATGAATATCGTCTGAACGACCCAGCGAAACGTGATGTCGTTTCGGCCAAGATTAGGATCAAACTCCTCGAAACTAGAGTTGTCACTAATGGCTTCGAGTCGTGCGTCCTTCTTATCATGCTCATCATCATCTTCGTCTTGGTACAGCCCAACACGGAAGACCTGCTTACCGTGGGCAACCTGTTCCGCGTACTTGGTGAAGACCTCGTCGAGCTTCTCCTTCAGTTGAAAGTCGGAGCAATCGGGGGCTATCTCCATTGATTCGGCAATAAGACTACCTTCAATAACCAGCCCTTTCCCAACGCCAGCACCGAAGTCGTCCGGACGAAACTCACTAAAAGTGAGCTTTGGCGCGGTACAGCGCAGGTGCTCACTCAACTGTGCGTACGTATGTGCTGCCGTAGATCTCGCATCGAACGGGACCAAATCTGATTCCGCATCGGTCTCATTTCCGCCATCATGAGAGGGGCCAGACTCGGGGTTAGTACAGAGCTGATTAGTACGGACGTACTCAATCGCAGCCTGAACCTTTTCGGACTGGGGGTGGTGGAATGGGTTCACTAAGTAGTTACACATGGATTTGAACGGCACGAAGTACCAGTGTTCCGGCCGTGCCAGACGGGGGATGCGATACCCGGCGAGTAGATCACACAAAGCATCGAGGTCTCCATTGTCACTAAGATCTGGCGCAGTTGACATGGAAGCAAAGTGCGGCCGATCCATTGCTGCCCGGGCAATTGATGCGCCCTGAAGCGGCTCTTCGGAGTCCGCCAGTTCGCGGACAGTCATGAACACGTCGCGCTTGCGGGTTTGCCCCAGAAGACGCCAAGCCTTATTTCGGAACTCCTGCGGTGCCTCCGAATTAAGATTCCAGACCTGTTCCGTGGGTTCTCGATCGTTTCCACCGTCCGTAAGGCCTTCGTCCGACATACATAGATACATTTGGGTGATACAATCTCAGCAGTTCCACAAGCCACCTGTCTTCGAAAACTTCATATATCTATTTACTTCATGTTGATTTTGCGGAGAGAAGAATATATAAATCTTTCACAGAGTGGGGTTCTCCGGCGGCCCAGACTTATGTGAATTCAATTACCATGCTATGTCAACACGAGCGCGCCGAATGCCACGAAAAGGATCCCACTCTGGAAAGGATGAACAGAAAAAGGCCGGTGCTGAAAAGACAGAACATAACGACGGCATATCAGCAAAAATACAGAGTTACGAAAAAGCTTGCCACAGGTTCTACAAACTGGCAGGAAGTCACAATCTGATTACGTCTACAGATGATTCTCGACTTCCTGGTCAAGGGCCTGATGAACCTGACCGGGTACGAATCGCGCTCGATCAAATCATTGATCTATATCGACGGGAGACTATTCTCACAGATCGAGATGAAATCAAGGATCTAGTCTCCCGCCGAAAAGCAAATCCTGAAACCGGCTCCCAAGATTTGTTTGACAAGCTCCTCTCACATTCAATTCTTGTGCCCGTTCGGAGAGTTACCGGCGGTACCGATGATACGTATTTGATCCACGGCGATGTTGTCCGCTGGTTTCAGAGAGTCCTACACCAGGGAGCGGACATCGAAACAGATTCCGCAAGGCTGGAAGCAATCATGCGGTTTCTGACAAGCGAGGCGGTGCTTGACTCAAACAAAACTCCGCGAGAGATTGCTCAGAGTGCCTGGTTGTTTGGGCGAATGACCGCAGATGTCGAAACAGACGCTTTGGACAGTCGAATTACACATGAGGGGAAGCTGAAAGCGAATGAGAGTCCTGATGAGGGCTTCCTTCTACATGACAGATATGTTCCCGAGTCGAACTGGGGGGATCTGTACAACCAGTATATTCTTCAGGGGTGGCTATCAGATAGTGTCCAGCCAGCATCGAAACAGATGTACAAAGAGGATTTAGAGCAACACTTGAGTACTTTCTTAACGACAGCATTGTACGAAACAGGAGCATTTCAGGATATACGTAACGAGCTCGAATCCGAAGAGCGCTCAGGTACCGAAAAAAAAGACAACTCGACAGACACACCCACAAGTCTAGAAGACACCTCACTTGCTGAATATCGACGCGCTCTGGCTGGGCTTAACGAGAATTCTGATCTTTCAGAGCTCTCGAAGAAGCTACCGACTAAGGCATTAGAATTTGATACGGCAATGGAGGCTTCGCAAACGCGAACAGCCGCTTATTATGCGATTAGGAGTGATGAGGTGAGCCGATGACGGACGACCTATCCATGGCTCAAGCCGAAGACGAACCACCACTCGTTGAGGACGTCTGGGAAGACATTCTGGTTGAATTTGGATTTGATCGTGAGCGGGCAGCTCAGATCAAAAGGGCGGTTTTCGGGATGGGAGAACTAACGCTGACAGAACGGCAACCCGAAGAGATCAGACAGATTGTCGCCGACGAATTGGAGGCGCTCGATTTTGAGTCAGAGATCGGACCTCAGAGTGAAACACTCCGAGAGCTATTAAAAAGCTTCCTCGATGCTGGTCTCGAAGGGAAGCTGCTCGGGCCTGCGTGTGCACCGGGTGAAATTAAGTACGCGGCAGCAGATTCCCGGGCAACGGCGTTCGATTCAATCAGGAACCACGTCTCGAGATCAAACGTGTCCCTGGAAACAATTGATCTCTCACAATTCCCTTCTGATGATGAATCTGATGAGCCGTTAAACAAGGAAACAGCTGGCACTGAGATGTCTCCTTCACCTAGCTTCTCTCCCGCAGAACAGCGGTACACAACCGCGCGATCTCAGGCCACGGACCTAGAAGAGGTGGGGCGGTCTGGAGAAACATCGGACTCCTTGACCTCAGACACTGAGCGAATACTCGAATTCATCCACAATACGATAGATGATGACTCTCCAATCGTTCGGAAACAAGCTATGACCAGCCTGGCTTCGCTCGCCAGGGTACCCGGTGTCAGGTCTGACAGGCATATTGAAAGGTTAATTCAAGCGTACCAGAGTGAGCCGGATCCTGAAGTTAGGGCTACGATTGTGGCTGGCTTAGAGGAGTATCTAGAGGAAGATCAGATGTCTGGAGATAGGAGTTCAGGTGGCAAAAACAACGGTAGCACGGAAACGGATAAATCGGAGAATATGAGTGATGATCCACGAGACGCAGACACAAGTCCGTTCTAACAGCAAGACATATCTAAATTAAACATGGCAAATAGGGATTTACCGGACCTCAGACACGGGTTCAACATGGCAGTGAGTGAAGAGAACTGGCAATCAGGCATAGAACTTCCTGACTCACCCGGTCACAAGGACAGACCCGATTTACCAGAAGACATCAAAGATATTGAGAACCCACTCGCGACGGTCGCTCCGCAGGTAAGTCAGTTCGTGATCCGTGTCAGACCGGATAGACCAGTTCATCTACGGTATTTTCAGACATTCGGCTTAGCGGAAGAGATGATGCATGGTCGGCGGCATCAGTTTGGACTGACCAGAAGCCACCACCTGCTCCGGATGCAAAGTATCAGGGCACTGTTTGAGTTTATAAACGGTGAGAAAGACCTCCAATCGACTGGACAACGAATCGCCAGAGTCGAAGACGAAATCGAAATGCTACATGAGGAGCGGTTCTCATTTCTCGAAGGGGTCGACAAGTACCTGTGTCAATCAGTGATGTCCGAGGAGGGCTACCTGGACAGACACATTAAACAATACCAGTCGTTAAAACCAGAACTGGATACAACTACTGTTGAGAACCGATTCGAGAGGCTGCGAGACCATCTGAACACACGGGCTCGGGAAGAGGCCCCAGAGGTTTACGATACCCTCGCCGGACTGGAGGCCGAGTATGGCCGTCGAGTCACAGAAGTCATCGCAGACGCCGCTTTGGATACTCCATATCTCGTCGGACCGCATAACATCGATGGCTTCGATACAATTGCCGTCAGCGAACTAGATCTCGATCGGCGCTTCAACGCAGCAGTCGATGCAGCACATGCTCTCGACCCTGATGATGTGGATGACAAGACGGCAGAGGGTCTGCTTGCTGATATTGGTGCTGAACTCAACGATCCAGTACAGGATCCAGAAGCGGTTCATCCTCGTGAACTCAATCTCCCACTTCTGGATATCCCACAAAAAGTCGATTCTGCTGAGACGCTTAGAAACAAGTACGACGTTATTATGGAAGCTCCAACTGAGATGGGGCAAATCATTAATGCTGCTTTCAGATTCACTGGCAACTTCGGTGGTGTCATATACAAAATTGAGACGCCAGACAAAGAGGAACCCCAGCCGAACTGGCTGGTTAATCCACTAATAGCAGACGAGGAAATACCGAGCGACGGGCTCGGAATCCCCATTGAGTCCGCTGATTCGTACAAAGAACTCTGGGAGTGGGTCTACGCCGGTGACCGTCTGCTGGATTCGATTCTGATGAAAGTTGGACGCCACACTGAACCGGATATCGGATGTCCACTTTGTGGAGTTTCGGTTTCGGGAAGTTGCCATCCGGATGGTTGTCCACTCGAATCCAAGATATCCACACTTGAAGCCCAGAAGTTGGATCTCGTCAAAACCATCGAAGACTGTCGGAACTGAGGGAATTTTGGGAAGACAGAGTTAGGCAATATCAAAGAGGTTCCCCGACAAAAGTCGGGTAGCCGGAATCGCTCATATACGAATCGGACAGATCCCTCCTGACCGAGTTCGTTGTTGGTTCTCCTATTTTCCCATTCTGGACCGCTCACAGAGCCATACTACAGGGGCTGGTATGCTGAATTGGATATGGTCGTCAGTTCTAGTGGACGACTCAACCGATGTACACGTCGCGATACCGCCGAGCAGCAGTGTACAGACAACGACACACCGCAGCCTGGTCGGTGATCCAGGCAAGCCGACGCAGAACCTAAAATCAAACAATGGGACAGCTTGTTACCGTCGAAAACCAGGAAATTCCGATCGAAGACGATACGACCGCAGCCGAACTGAAAGAACAGGCCGAACTCGATGAAAACGCTGTACTCACATATCGTGGTGAGGACGGGTTTGAGTCACTCAACGATGACGATGTGGTCGCAGAGCACGTTGATGAGGGTGAACAACTGAATCCTCAGCCACTGGCTGAAGACAACGTCTTTGGTGATCTATGACGCTGGCACGCACACTGAATGATGTTCGCGAATTAAAACAGGAACTACAAGAGGAATTTAGTGGGAGACTCCAATATGATCTCTCGGAGAGCCGTGAGATCAGGATTGATGGGTTTGCTTTTCCTGATGGATGGCAGCACCGTTCAGGGGGACGTCATGGCCCCCTCCTGATTGAGATTCCTGAAAAGTACCCAGAACATCCACCCCGCGTCTACATCGCCGATGACATGCGGTATAATGGATCTAGGCCACAGTGTATGGCCCCAGCTAGGGTTGACTCAACGGCCGAATGGGCCCCGTTGAGTCTGCTCGGTAATCAAAGAGCTTGGAACCCAGATTCGGATTCCCTCGTGACCCTATTTGACCAGCTTGAGCGAGTGCTGTCGAATCCTATCGGGATTGAAGATCAGAAAGGCAATACTGGTGATAGTAATGACTGATGAGGATTCAGGCCTCCAACAACAGGCTTCTGGGGAGGTACATACGGTCCGAACTGAGCCAGTAACCGAGGGTGAGACATCCGAAGAAGAGGACGATCGACCTCAAGAAAACACCGATTCTGCGACGGAGCTACATGTGAATGGATCCACAGTTCAAGTCGAACCCGAACAAACCGCAGGGGAACTTCGTGAAATGGTCGGTATCGATAGTGGCGAGGTCTTTACCCATCGATCAGGCGATGGAATCCAGGCACTGTCTGATGGCGATGTGTTAACTGAGCATGTCGAGGACGGTGCTGAACTCCACACGCAGCCACTTGCGGACTCACTGGTGTTCGGAACGCCATGAATCCTCAACGCGTCATTCCAGAGGTACAAGACCTCCACGAGATGATCAAGCAGCGGCAGAACCCGATAATGTCGTATGACCTAGCGGATGAGCTTGTGGTCAAGATCGAGCAGCTCAAATTTCCTGACGGATGGGAAAATAGCGATGGAGCCCAGTTCGGGGATGTGATTTTTGACCTGAGCTCGACCTACCCGCGCAAGCAGCCGAAGGTGTACGTCAGTGATGACATGTCCTATCGGGGCGGTAGTCCACATGTCCTGTACGCACAGTCAGTCGCACCAGATGGGTTCACCAAGTATTGTATCCATACCCTATCCGACTGGGACCCTGACAAGCACAGCCTCAAGACGATGTTTAACATCCTAGAGATATCGCTTGAAAACCCGAAGGCGAAGAACCCGCTACAGGAGGCCTAAAATGTCTGAATCACGGGCTGTAGCTGTTGACACGGGGACAACCAGCAGGGAGCTCGAACTCGTCTTAACTGCTACCCAGTTAGAACGCGTGCGGGAGTGGACACTACAAGAAGATGGTGTCGAACGGTTCGCATACATGTACTGTGAACCGACAGAGAACCGCCTCTTAGTCCGGGAAATTGATCCCATTCCAGCAGAGGACTGTGCCGTCATGGAATCCAGTGCGGTCCGTCCAGAGCTTTCCATCGAGCGGGAGCGGCTTGGTGATGCTATGTCAGATGGTCTGGTTCCGATTATGGTTCATAGCCACCCTTTCAGTCAGAATCCCGGATTCAGCAGGCTGGACGACAACATCATGGAGTCTTATCGTGACTGGCTGGGACAGCTTTACCCAGAGGTTCCGCTGGGGTTCATCGTCATAGGTCACGCGGGTGTTGACACTGCGATTTATACCGACCCCTCCACGCCCCGACGTGAGAAGCTCCCGATTAGCGTTGTCGGTGAGTGGATGCTAGAGACGCCACTGGACGCTCCCGAGGTTGAACGAGACCGATCGATCGATGGTGAACGGTATGATCGTTCGATCCGAGCTCTTACTGATACCGGCCAGAAGCAGATCGCCAATACCCGAGTTGGAATCGTTGGTCTTGGTGGCTTGGGCTCGATGGTAGCACTCCAGCTGGCACGCTTCGGTGTTGAAGACTTCGTCTTCGCTGATCCAGACGTGGTCGAGCGGTCGAATCTCCCCAGAATATATGGGGCTACCAACTCCGATGTCGGCCGTCAGAAGGTCAATGTGGTTGGAGAACAGGTTGCCAGGGCTAATCCCGAAGCCACTGTGGAAGCCTACCCGGCCAGGGTCCAAGACGTCCCTGAGTCAGACTTGAGCAACTGTGACGTCATCATTGGTGCCGTCGACAGGCTTGACGCTAGGCTCTACTGTAACGAGTTCGCTATCCGCCATCTCCGATACTACATTGATGGGGGCGTTGCAATTGAAACTGATGATTCCGGGCGAGTCACAGATGAACGTGGCCTCATCCAGCTTGTTGCGCCGGGGGCTAATGCATGCTTGGACTGTATGGGGCGGAATGACGCTGAACATCTCCGGATCGAAGAGATGTCTGAAGAAGAGATTGACGCGGACATCCAGCGCGGGTACCTCGAAGAGGATGTCCTCGCCCCAGAGCCTGCGATTACCCCGTTAAACGGCCAGGCAGCCTCATTGATTACTCGGCAGTTTACCAAGCTAGTCACCGATTACTCACCACCAGCTGACTTCATCCGTTTTGATGGTCTAGACGACGAGTTAGTCGCTGTCGGGACTCATCCTTCTGAGGGGTGTATCTCCTGTAGTGCCGGCGCAGATCTTGCGGCTGGTGAACGGTCGTTTGATCGTAAAGATCTCGTTGGGGGCGATGGAGAAATTGAAGTTGATTTCACCGATCCGATGGATGCGCCCGGAGCCGACTCTGCTGACTCTCAGACGATCGACCAGTCGGTGGTTGACCAGTCAGTTGGGGAGGAAACCGGCGTGTCTGAGGGCACCGGATCTGCCAGTCAACCAGCGCCAGAACCGGAACCGAAACCAAAAATTCGAGGAAACGCTGATAGTTCACAAGAAAACGAAAGCGGTGAAAAAGAGTTGGACGTACCTGAGCCTGAGAATGGTTCCTCTGATCGCTCGCTTGCTGGAGCGCTGTTTACCGCTACACAGCGAGCGGTTCGAGAGCGATCTGAGCCGCTCACACTGCTGTTCTTGATTGCGGTGGTACTCAAATTGCTCCGTGGTAGACGCTGAATGATACCTATTTTTTAATCCATGTTCTGCGGTGTTGCCACGTATCGGCTACGGCACTCGGGAGTAGCCACTGCTGTCTGAGACATTTTATCGGGACTGTCGATATGAGCTGGGATAAGAGCCCAATACAGATCAGCTAGTCACCTCCAGCCAAACTGCTACCGGGGGGATTTGAACCCACCCCTCTCAATATCTGATGAGAGCCGTAGAATCAGGAGTTGAAACCGATGAGCCCAGTGGTCCTTTGGGGAGTGTAGTTGATGAGTCCAGCCTCAATTCGATGACGTTGCTGAAGTCGCGATATACAGATTCGTGAGCAGCAGTCTGAGCTTGATGTAGACCAGCCATTCAGTGCTGCTGTGAAATTCCAGCAGCTAGCCTAAGAATCTGGTCAACCTTACTGGCCTCTCTTGGTTGGAACTATTCTGTTTCGAGCTGATCAACCTCGAGATGATCTGTCTTAGAGGGATCGATGAGATCGGAGATCTGATTGAGTGTTCAGATTCAATGGAGAAGCAATACCTCAGTGACGGGCAGCTCAACGCATTTAGCACAGCGTGAAACGGCGTTGAGCTACCACCGTCCACCACGGGAGACGGTTTGACACAAACAATTACCACGAACTAACTGAAACATTGACCGAGATGGGTCCTGGCGACAAAGGCAGCGAAGTGGCGAGCGATCTTCAAGCGCTTCGCGAGAAGCGCCGTGAGCTGGAAGCCATTGAGGGAGATTTTAGATATAGCCAGGAGTCGCTTGCTACCATATGTGACCTTGTCGCACCGGAATTGACCAGAAACTTCGCAGAGGTGGAGAACGTAAGCGGAAAGACTGCCCTCTCTGTCGAAATCTGTGAACTGGGCCTTAGTATTCTGGCCAGTTTCACCGTGGACTGTCCCAAAAAGGTAGCTCCCCGTACTGACTTTCTCGCACAAGCACTCTCATTTGAACCCTCAGAGGATGCTCGAGTCCTCGCAGCAGATTGTCTCCGGATCATCGCTGAGGAAGACGCCTCAGAGGTAACCGAGGTTTTGGTTCATTTATTTGATGCGGTGAATGATTCGTCCTGGAAGGTTCGACAGCACAGTCTTTCGGCGTTGGCTGAAGCGCCTGAGCAGGCAGTGGACTTGCCGGAGGTTGGAACTGCGATAGAGGCGCGGCTGGAAGACGACATGTGGTTAGTGAGAGCCGCAGCAGCCAAGACAGTCTCAGCCCTCGGAGTGATCAGCCCGGAATCGGTAGAAACGACGCGAGAGCAACTGATTGCGGCCCTAGGGGATGAGGAACCGGATGTACGTCGTGAAGCGGGTGTTGCTCTGGCCAGAATCGCAGCTGGTGACCCACTCTCGACGGTCAAAAGAATAGACCGGCTCGCTATCGAAGGATCTCCACCACGTAAACGCGCTGGAGCACTACGATGTGCTGATGAGCTCTGTTCCCGGTATCCCGAACACTCTACTCAGTTGACTAGCACGGTCGTTACAGGCCTGTTTGCCGAGAGCGAGAAAGTTAGATCCGCGGCGGCTGATGTTCTCGAAACATTTGCTTGGTTACTCCCAGACACTCGTGATCGTATCGTTGACGAACTTATTGAGGCACTTGACGATGATGACTGGACGGTCTCTTCTGCAGCTGCGAGGGGTCTTGCGATAATTGCTGAAGGCTTTCCTGAGCGTGCAGAGGCGTTCGTTGATCCACTTCTATCGACACTCTCCCGTGACAGCGTACTCACGAGGTATTATTGCGGCCGATCGATCGCCCGTTTTGTTGATGCTGTCCCAGAGGTATCAGAAAAGGTCGAAGCTGAACTCACCAACAGGTTGATGAACGGGTCCTTAGAATTGCGCAAAAGCGTTGCTTCAGTCTGTCATGAGATGGATTCTGGTGAGCGTCGGTACAGTACCTCAATCTTATCCAACCTGACCCGTGAGTTGACCACTGGATCGCCTGACGGGCGTGCTGGTGCGGCCGGCGGAATCGCGGCGATGGCGTACGTAGGTCCGGAACTGCTAGAGGGATGTGATCCGAAAAAAATAGCCCAGCCGCTGCTAGCAGAACGTAGCAGAAACTCGACGGCTAAAGAACAGTATACGAGGCAAATGATCGCTGCTGCTGTTCTATTCGCGATTGAGGGGGATGTATTCAATACTGTTCCAGGTGTTGTTCGGGAGGCACGTGCCATCCTAACGGAAACTGGCACTAACGCGTCTCCCGAAGTACGGATATTTGCTACCCGAGCTATTGGCCAAGATGCGGTGTTTACTCAGTGTGAGTCTCCTGAATCTGTTGTCGAATATCTACTGGAGATGCTGTCAGATCCAGAAGACGAAGTCCGTTTACGAGCGGTTAGTGGTCTAGCAACTGCCACAGAGCACTATAATTCGATCGTTGCCCAGCATCTTGGTGCGCTCGAAAACGCAGTTTTTGACCCGGTTACTGATTGTCGGAGCGCAGCAGTAGATGCTATTGGGAATATTGGAACGCAGACCCCTCGGCTCCGAAGACGGTGTCTGCGATCCCTTGCTTACGCCCTACAAGATGAACCATGGCAAGTTCAGTCCGAAGCTATAGCAGGATTTCACGAGATTGCGACAGTCGAAATAGGTGTTGTTGTTCCCTATCTATCTGTATTAGTTAACTGCCTTCATCATCAACACGATCTTGTCGGTGAGCGCTCCGCAGACACCATATCAAGAATCATCCGCTCGAGACAAAGCATTCAGATTAACAGAGCATTGGTACCAGACTTAGAACGGCTTTTGTCCCACCCTCAAATCACGCCAGGTGGGAGAACAATTGCTGTCGAGCTATTGAGTTTAACCCCCAGTCAAATGGAAGGTTGAGTCAGTATTGACTGGAAAGTATATGTATCTCTTATATATCAATTCGTGTATTGGACTGGCGATATACAAGGAGACCAGTCGTTAATGTTCGGCCACTTTCAGATAAGTCAGAGTAAGAGGCTGACTGTGGAATATTATCCATAATTTCTGAATTCATACAAAGGTCATTTAGGAAAGTGGATCGGTCGATTTGGAGTTCAGACATCCCTTCGAGTACCGACGCCCCAGTAGCAGTACAGCTTGAAAGAATTGTGAGGAAAGCATCTTGGAGTGCGGCTTCAGGCCCCTCCATAGGCAATTCCTTCGCCATTCTGTTGAACACCTGTTTCTTCTCCTCGAGTATCATAAGTGAATCATTTTCAATATCCTGTACCAGGTGATTTATTGTGGTCATCCACACATCTTCCTTGACTGTATTAACACAGATTTCACCGATAGTTTCCACACATTTCGCTTCAATCGAGGCATTATTATCAGAGAAATCTGATGAAAGCGCGGGGATTAACTGTAACCGGGTTTCGTGATCAAAGTTCTCCGCGTGTTCAGCAAGCTCAGCAATCAGATCTCGTCGAAGCTTCAATTCCCCTTGTCTCAGTGTTTTCTCCACAACAGTTGAGAATGCCAAGCCTGATCTAAGGTTAACATCAATTTTCCTATGTATTTCTGAATGTGTTTTATTAGTCACAAAGCGTGCCAGACGCGGATCAGCATCGCCTACAGCAAAATTAACCAAGGCAAGAATGTCAGCAGAAGTTGTATCGGAATTCGGGGGAGTAAGAGGGAGATTATCCATACTCCATTCGAAGCCGATTTTGACAAGTTGACGGTTTGTCTCTATTTCTGACAACAACATATCTTTTGATTCCTTTGTGTCAAGCTGAACCAAACTGGCCAGAGCGAAAACCTTGATACCAAGATTTTCGGATTCACTCAGATTTTCAAGCAGTACATGTACCCAATCTACTCTGTCATCGCTATCCGTCGCTTCGAAGTATTCATGACAAGTACGTAAAGCCGATAGCTGAGTCGGGACTTCTGCCCCAGATGGCTCACATACCTCGTTAAGCATCTGGAACACCCTATTTTGGAGTTCATGTGACCTCTCTGCGATCCACTTACCGGGGATACCGTCGATAGTCGCAGTACGAACAACGGTGTGAGTATTCTGTAACCCAGCTTGGATCACTTCGACGGCAGTATCTTCCAGATCCTTATCGAGTGAGCACAAGAGTAACGGATATTTCATGAAAATCTCGGCTGCTATTCGAGATTCCGTATCCACGATTGACCGAACAGTCTCAAGAACTAGTTCTTGAATCCGGCGATTACTCGAACGAGCAGCAATATTCATGATTGGACTTCGGGCACCATACAGTGGTGTTCCAGTCTCAGGGAGTAAATCGTTCTTCAGGATATCCAGCGCGTTCCGAGCGAGCTGTATGGAGCCAGATCCTGCCACGGTTTCGCCGATTGCTAGCGCAGCTGCACCCCGGATCAAATAGTTATCCAATCGAAGTCCTTGTTTTAGTTGGGACACGAGGTCCTCACACAATTCCGGATCATTAATCCTCTCGGCTACTTGCGCAATTCCCCAGAATGAACTGTGTTGTATGAATAGATTATCGGACGCTTGGCCAATAGTAACAAGACCATATATCGCCTTTCGTTTTATTTTAGTTCTAGGTGTATTCTCGAATATACGTTTTAATTCGAGTAGGCACATCATTTGAAAGTGGGTCTTAGAACTGTAAATAGCCGCAGATATGACATTTTTATAATCCTGGAAATAAGCAGGATTATCTATATCAGCGCCGACTTCAAGTAGGGACGAAAAAAAATCGTCATCTGATAGTCCCCAGCCCCTCAACCCTGCTTCATAAACAGACATCGCCTTAGCTGGATCAACCGATTCCATATTTTCCTCTATATCTTCATGTAAAGTACTCAACACCCTCTGTATCTCGCCGGTAGACTCGGCAGATTCCATTTCAGATAGAATCCCTTCAATCGCGTCCTCAGAGAGTGTACTAAAACCGTTTTTTGCTCCGATTACTCCGTGGCTACCCAGCGCAAATATACGCTGTTGGCCTTCATAATGCTCAGCAAGCATTCTAAGGGCTTCACCTGCCTCTTGCTGTGCGTTGGCTGAGATATCCATAGAAGCAAATTCTCGTAGTGTCGCGACAACGGCTACCTGGATCCCATTTGAATCAGTAGCTTCCCCCACAGTCCGAACTGCCCGGATCACATCTAATGAGTCATCGTTTGGGAGTAGATCTTCTGAGCAGAGGTGCTGGAGCGTGTCGAGTAGCGAGAGTGTGATGTATTCAACGGATTCGGATCGTACAGAGCGGTTCAGTGATGTGAGATGAGTAGTCAGTGATTCTGGAGACGATTCAGCAGTCTGTCTGAATATCTTGGCACATATTTCTCGGATTTCGGTGGTGTACCGATCAATTTGAGCAAATTCATCGACAGTCGATACTGGGCGTTCAAGCTCGTCAAAATAAATGCTCCAGATTATGTCTAGCGACTCCGTGACTGGTTCAGACTCGTCTAATGCCTTTGAGACGATATATCTGCGTGATCTAAGTTCTGCTGGCGAATCATGGGGCTCTGCTGCTGCCCTTAGCTGTTCTTTGATTGTATTCGATGGTCCAGAGCCACTTGCCATCTAGTAACACGTGCTTGTTTCTTATTCATAATAAATGGCTGTACCGGCTCTGTTGGCTCTGTTGAAATCCTATCTTTGGACATATTACCATCTGAAACAGCCGGTCGGTAGAGAGTGCGAACTGAAAATTGTGAGCGAGAAGCTGTTACGAGTATTCGGGTAAACATACTAATACATCAGAGGACAGATGATAGTCTGTAATCAGATGGTTGAACAGTGAATCAGTCACCAGATAGAAAAATCAGGATCCAGTGTAACTGTGGCAACTGGATTGAAACCGATAACGAAGTGAGTCGAGTAAACTGTGAATGTGAAAACACATTCGTAGTCACTGTCACAGATATGAGTCTAAGATGGACCCTAGAAATACTCTTAATTTGATCGTTCTCTGGGCTGGCTGTACTAAGCGATCCGTGCGTGCCCTCTACTGACCCCATCCAGGTCAGAATGTGTCATTCCCTAAGGATTTCAACAGAGCCGTAGTGTTCAATATTAGTTAATAGAATGGATCTACAGGTAGTGTTCAGATAAGCTGGTTCCATGCGAAAGCGAATGCTTGAAGCCAATTTT
>NZ_SGXU01000367.1:0-464 GCF_005435015.1 Halorubrum sp. SP9 | reverse complement strand
ACGACGCGGCTCAAATTACTCAAATGGAAGTCACCCGCAGATGTTCTGGAAGAGGGTGGTTTCAAAAAGACGATCGAAACGGTCGCAGACGGCCTCATCCACCTCCAAGAAGCCAACCAGCAAATTCGCTCGAAGCTTACCGGCCTTCGTGAAGACGTCGCACTGGTCGTCGACACGGACGTTCGAACCGACGAAGTCGCCGAACTACTCACTACGTTTGCTGACGAGCTGACCGAGCGAATCGAGGCGACCGATGACCGCATCTCAACCGTTAAATCACAAGACGACGGTATCGAGGGCGTTATCGACCGGACGAACGATACACAGGAGTGGGTCGAAGAGGTGATAGATGTCTGGAACCGGCGTCTTTCGACGCTACAACAGCTTGACGCGGTACTAACAATCGGGAACCATCGGTTCAACTGGGTTGACGAGGACGCTCAATCTGCCATCGAATCTCGCTC
>NZ_SGXU01000366.1:0-464 GCF_005435015.1 Halorubrum sp. SP9 | reverse complement strand
CATTACTTTCGGAAGGCCGGTCTCCAAAGGACGCCACGTCGTTACTCTGTCGTAACGCTGGTGGAAGATAGGTCGTAACGTTGTGCGAAGCTAATAACGACACGATAGTTTAGAAAATAATGGGCGAGGGATAGGGCGGTAGGTACACTCAACACTAACGAAGTGTTGTTTACGACCGATAGTGGTCCGAAACTCGTGACAGGCCATCTATGACCCGTCAGTCGTCGTTACGGCCCTTCTGGGTTCCAGTGTTACGACGGTGTAACGCTGGCTCAGTGATCACCCCCAGCGGCCTCTCTGGTCCAGTCGATCCATTCCCCACGGTCGGCGACGAGTTCGAGCCGTTTGTCGCCCTCGCGCATGTGGATCAGGTTTCTGCCGTCGTAGGGGTCGCGGTCACTAGGTTCCTTGTCCGAGGTGAGTTTGGCTACCCAGCGCATGACCCGCACGACGGTATTCCGATT
>NZ_SGXU01000365.1:0-465 GCF_005435015.1 Halorubrum sp. SP9 | reverse complement strand
CGTGGCTGCGTGTCTCTGTCCGCATGATATCGGTTCATCACCGCCTCTCAGTGGGGTCGGTGCTAAAACCTTCGCTACTGAGTATCCGTTTTGAGAGCCTGACCCGGTGCGAGTGGGCTGACCACTGTATCGCGGAGTGTCTCTCACGGGATCGGCACACCAGCTAGCCTGGCGTGTTGACTTACGCTAAGTACGCCGGGACCGACTCCCACGCTGTCGGGGCGACTGAGATGGCGCCGACGGTGGCGAGGTCGCGTTCGATCCGGGCCGCCGAGATGTCGGCGTTCGTTACGACCACCACCATCGCGCCGTAGTCGTTGGCAAAGGCCCGGTGGAGGCGGTCACGGAGTCGGTTGGTCGAGGCCTGATACACGACCTCAACGACAAGTTGGATCGGATCCGTAATGCGGACGTCGGCGATGATGTACTCGGTGTCGCCCCCGACGCGTTTCTCGAGATCTATCG
>NZ_SGXU01000364.1:0-466 GCF_005435015.1 Halorubrum sp. SP9 | reverse complement strand
CCAGCCGGTGAGCAACAGTCCGATCCCGGTCGCGACGACCGGCGGCCAGTAGTAGGAGAACCGTTCGCGCCGTCGTGCGCCTTGGACGCTGACGGAGATCAACACGAACAACACGAGTAGTTTCAACAGGAGGAACCCGGGGAGTCCGCTTGAGGAGAGCAGCGTCCCGACGATCGGGTTCGCCTCGATAAGTCCAGGGACCGCTACCGTCGCGTACAGCGTCGAGACGACGTCACCGACCCCATACGTGAGCACGGCGAGAAACCAGAGGCCGTAAAACTCGCGGGGACGGGTTTGGTACAGCGGTCCGCCTCCACCGCTCTCGGTCATCTCGGCGCCACTAGGGGGCGGAGCGCCCGTCTCATCGCTCGCACCCGCGACCGGGTCGCCGATTTCCGCGAGCAGTGTGTTGATTTGTCTCTGACGGGTGGCGATCTCGCCGGTCAGCTCTCGGTAGTGCTCGTCG
>NZ_SGXU01000363.1:0-466 GCF_005435015.1 Halorubrum sp. SP9 | reverse complement strand
GTGCCGGGCTCGGAGACGGTGAAGGCGCTGAAGACCGACCCGCACCGGCTCCTCATCACGATCCTCGTCGGCAACAACATCGTCAACATCGCGATGTCCTCCATCTCCACCGGGCTGCTCGTCTACCTCGGCCTCGGGCAGGGGCAGGCAGTCACCATTGCCACCTTCGGGATCACGGCGCTCGTCCTGCTGTTCGGCGAGAGCGCGCCGAAGTCGTACGCGGTCGAGAACACCGAGTCGTGGGCGCTACGCATCGCCCGCCCGCTGAAGCTCTCCGAGTACGTCCTCCTCCCGCTCGTGGTCCTGTTCGACTACCTGACCCGGGTCGTCAACAAGATCACCGGCGGGCGCTCGGCGATCGAGTCGTCGTACGTCACCCGCGACGAGATCCAGGACATCATCGAGACGGGCGAGCGCGAGGGCGTCATCGACGAGGAGGAGCGCGAGATGCTCGACCGCATCTTCC
>NZ_SGXU01000362.1:0-467 GCF_005435015.1 Halorubrum sp. SP9 | reverse complement strand
CCTGATCGGCGCCGACCACGACTACGGCGTCGATACCGAGGAAGAAATTGATGTCCCCGAGGTAGTGGAACATCTCCTCGATGGCGCGACGCTGACGTTCGACGCTGTCAACGTCGTCCATGTCGGGGTGCCAGCGGAAGCCGTTGTCGTAGACGAACGTCTCCCACTCGTCCCCGTCGACCATAATCGTCTCCATCCCACCCGAGGAGCCGAAGTCATCGAAGGCACCAGCGGGACCGACTGGCATATTCAGCGTGCCAGGGTCCAGCACCTCGATGTCCTCGGTCTTGATCTCCTCCTGATCGAGTGCGATGTCGACAGGACCAGCGAACTCGTAACGGAGCTGCTTCTGGTCGAAGTCCTCGCGGTTGAACATCTCGTCATCCGACCGCGGGATGGCGAGCTTCTGTGCTTCCTTCTTGTTAGTCGTGGAAACAGGCATTATTGGGTATTACCTATAAGAAACT
>NZ_SGXU01000361.1:0-467 GCF_005435015.1 Halorubrum sp. SP9 | reverse complement strand
TTTCTGGAAGGCGTTGGGGAGTGACATCGCGATTCTTTTTGTGATACCGATGCCGGACTTGTTTTAGCCAGTCTGGATAGAAGTCGTCCTCCCGATTACTTACTGGAAAGAGTTTGTCGGGCAATCCAGACTTGAAACTCTGTATCCGTCGTAGAATATGTTGAGTATTCATTTCGGTGGAGTGCTGATGGCTTTAGTTGTGAGATAGTTTATTGGATCATATACAGATACTGTCACTACTACTTTTATGTAGCGGAAGGGTCTGAGTTGCGAATATTTTTGAGGTGTATATCACCGTTAAGTAGCCTGTACCAATGGACAATATAACTTACGCCGATCCGAATTGAGGCGAAATCCAATGGACGTATTTAAACCCCAACATTGGAGTCTCTCGGAAAGTGAAATAATTCCGTAGTGGACGAGTTTGGCACAATTAAGTTGGAAATCAAATGACGAGTTTGAGAATT
>NZ_SGXU01000360.1:0-467 GCF_005435015.1 Halorubrum sp. SP9 | reverse complement strand
CCCCGGGCCATACTAGTACTGGATGCATCTGCAGGATATCGCGGCCGCAGAAGACCTAAGCTAGCGTTTAGAGTGCAATTTTGTCAGCAGCCATACTCTAAGCCCTGTTTTTAAGTACCCAGGAAGCCAGAATAGTCTTGAGAAGGGAGGAAATTGCTGGGCAGCATTATGAGCATTATCAACACTTTTTTTCATGGAGGAAGTAAGTACAGGCAAAGCCAGATGAATTACGTTTAGAGCTGTGGAGGTCATTAAGACCCTGAATAATTGCTTTGATGGACCCATGCTGCCACAAAAAAAGATATAGGGGGCTGCCTTTATCCATGACATATAGCCACATCGGAGACATTTAATGATGCAATTTGAGCCCTGTGCCGAAGCTCAGTACCATATTACATGCCTCAAAGTGGTATCCAACCGTTAACTACAAATTAGAAACGTATACGGATCCCCCGGGCCATACTAGT
>NZ_SGXU01000359.1:0-469 GCF_005435015.1 Halorubrum sp. SP9 | reverse complement strand
CGACGTGGTCGACATCGACAGCTAGAGCGGACTCGCCGTCACGACGAAATCCGGGCCGCCGGGATACGATCTCGGTCGCGACGACATCAGGATGGCGTTCGTATAGTGAATGAAGTTGTGTAAGATCGATGTCGGTGTCAGGGTCACGTGATGCGACGTAGAAACGGGGCGTGTAGTCGTCGTGTTCGGTCGCGGTCGCGCCGTCGTTGGTCGCCTCCCACTCGAGGACGCGACCATCGTCAAGGAAATCGATTGTGAACGGCATTTTCGTAAGTCACCCACCTTCCCGTCTTTACACCGGAGTCTCGCATAATCGCCGGCGTGTCTGTTCCGGATTTCAGGGAATGGAGATCGCCTAGACAGAAACAGCGGACTCTCGCGGATTCGCTCTGTTAACGCCACTTCCAGAATTGTTTCCGAGTTTGTTAGCTGAACCTCCGGTAGCGCGTTAACCAACAGAACGGCCGTT
>NZ_SGXU01000358.1:0-470 GCF_005435015.1 Halorubrum sp. SP9 | reverse complement strand
AAGGAAGCGGCGGCACCTCCCGCGAGAGCTCCGAAGGGCGTCGAGACCGCCGAGGCGCTCCCCAGTACGGCCGTTACCCGACCCAGTAGCGTCTCGGGGACCACGGCCTGGACGACCGAGACGATCAGGACGTTCGTCACGCCAACCGGGACGAACGCAATGACGAACAGAGCGACAGTGACGGGCAGCCGGCCGGCCGCGACGGCGCCGAGCCACGCGGCGCCGGACAGCAGGAACGCCGCGATCGACAACCGGCCGAAGGCCAGTCCGGCCAGCGATGAGGCGGCCAGCGACCCGACCAGGATACCCAGGGCCAACGCCGCCATCAGGTACCCGTACCCGTCGACGCCCCCGACGTGAGCCGCGTACGACGGGAGTATCGCGACGGTCCCTCCGAGGGCGAAGTTGATCACAACGCTTCCGAGGAGCATCGGGACGAGGAACGTCCCCTGGAGGTAGGCGATACGCTC
>NZ_SGXU01000035.1:0-26047 GCF_005435015.1 Halorubrum sp. SP9 | reverse complement strand
CGTCGCGCCGTCGTCGGCCGCGTCCGCCGCGGACCGCGCCGCGGCGATCGCCTGCCCCACCGGGTGCGCGGACCGCGATTCGAGGGCGGCCGCGAGCCGGAGCAGGTCGTCGTCGACCGCGCGGTCGATCAGCCGCATCTCGCCGGTCGTCAGGGTCCCCGTCTTGTCGAAGACGACGGTGTCCGCGTCGCGGATCCGCTCGAAGACGGTGTCGTCGAAGACGACGATGTTGCGTTCGAGGGCGTCGCGGATCCCCGCGGCGACCGCGAGCGGGGTCGCGAGCCCGAGCGCGCACGGACACGAGACGATCAGCACCGTCAGTCCGACGAGCATCGCGTCGGTGGGCGCGGAGCCGAGCGCGAGCGACGCGCCGGCGGCGACGACCGCGATGACGAGGACCGCCGGGACGAAGACGGTCGCGAGTCGGTCCGCGAGCTTCTGAACGCCGTGGTTCCCGCTCTGGAGGTCGTAGACGAGCTCCGCGACGCGGTCGAGGCTGGAGGTCGCGTCCGGGCCGACCGCGACCGTGAGCGAGCCGTCGGTGACGACGGAGCCGCCGACGACCGCGTCGCCGGCGACCTTCCGGACCGGGAGCGACTCGCCGGTGACGACCGACTCGTCGACCGCGGCGTCGCCGTCGACCGCCTCGCCGTCGACCGGGACCCGCTCGCCGGCGCGCACGAGGAGGCGGTCGCCCGGTTCGAGCGCCTCGACCGCGACCGATTCGGTCTCCCCGTCGGCGGTCAGCCGCCGCGCGTCGTCGACCTGGACCGCCGTGACCTCGGAGAGGAGCTCCGTCGCGCGGTCCTTCACCGAGTCCTCGTAGTGGTTCCCGACCGTGACGATGACGACGATCGCGACGGTCACGTCGTAGTATATGGAGGGCGACTCGACGAAGATCACCGCGAGCGTGCTGTAGAGGTAGGCGCTCACCGCCGCGATCGCGACGAGGAGGTCCATGTTCGGCGAGCGCGTCCGCGCGCTGACGTACGCGCCGCGAAGGATCGGCTTCCCGGTGAAAAAGAGGACGATGGTGGTGAGGACGGCGATGACGATGAAGAAGTACGTCCCCGAGGTCGAGGCCATCGCCGCGTTGAGGTACTCGAGGGTCCGTTCGTTGTAGAACGGGAACGCGAAGTACGTCGGGTAGATGAGGACGATGTACTGTAACATGACGGCCATCCCGACGAGGACGCCCGCCGCGAGCCGCGCCGTCGCCATGTTGTCCGCCTGTCGACGCGAGAAGGCGTCGTCGCGGGCGTAGGCGCTGTACCCCAGCCCGCTCACCGTCTCCGTGAGGTCGTCGACGGTGACGGCGTCGGGGTCGCGGTCGATCCGCACCGTGTCTGTGACGTAGCTCGCGCTCGCGCCGCTGACCCCGTCGGCGTCGGTCGCCACCGTCTCGATGAACGCCTCGCAGGTCGCACAGTGCATCCCGTCGACCTCGAGGAACGTCGCCTCGTGGCCGTCCGGAACGTCGCGGTCGCCGTCGGCGGAAGCGTCCGCTCCGGCGGCGTCGGCCGCGGCGTCCTCGCCCGCCTGCCGGCGCTCGCGGACCGCGTCCGCGTCGACGTCGACGTCGACGTCGCCGAGCGCGCCGTACACGTCGCGGCAGCCGGTACAGCAGAACCGATTACCGTCGTCGTCGGTGACGTCGACGCCGGCGGTCGAGAGCTCACAGAGGGTACAGACGGCGGGGTCGTCGCCGGGGTCTCCGGACGCGTCGCCGCCGCCGCCCGGAGACGCGTCGGTGCCTCCGCTCATCTCACATTCCCCCCATGCCGGCGTCGAGCGGGTTCCAGAACGGGAGCCGCGGGTGCGGCACGCGGATCCCGACGGACATCAGCCCGTGCGC
The DNA here is from genome assembly GCF_005435015.1 of Halorubrum sp. SP9. Lineage (NCBI taxonomy): Archaea > Methanobacteriati > Methanobacteriota > Halobacteria > Halobacteriales > Haloferacaceae > Halorubrum > Halorubrum sp. SP9. Next base: position 24,192 of record NZ_SGXU01000035.1, on the reverse strand, counting down.
GAACAGCACGTAGCCGAGCGCGACGAACGCGACGCCCAGCAGCCGGTGGATCCGGCGGCGGTGGACGGGCTCGACGCTCTCTATCAGCGTCCCGTAGGCGAAGACGGCGGGGATCGTGCCGAGTCCGAGCGCGCCGAGCGCGACGCCGCCCGCGACCGCGGAGCCGCTCGCGAACGCGTACAGGTACGCCGGGTAGAGGATCGGACAGGGGAGGAGGCCGTGGACCGCGCCGAGCGCGACGATGCCGGGCCCGTTCGCGAGGCGGTCGACGTGGCCGGTGAGCCACTCGGTGACGCGTTCGAGCCCGGGGAGATGGACTCCGCCTGTCGCGCCGCCGAGGAGGTACCGGGCACCGACGACGACGACGACCGCGCCAGCGAGGATCCCGACCCCCCCGCGGACGGTCGCCGCGGCGCCGGTCACGGTGGCCGTGGTGACGAGGACCGCGCCGCCGATCGCGCCCAGGAGGGTTCCGATGGTCGCGTAGCTCGCCGCGCGGCCGAGGTTGAACAGCGCGTGCTGGCGGACCTCGTAGGTGGTCAGGTGTCCCTCTCGGTCGGTCGCGGCGCTCGGTGCGCGCGCGGCCCCCGCTTCGCCGCCGTCGGTCCGGCCGGCGTCCGCGTCCATCCGGCTGGCGTAGACGGTGACGAGCGGGCCGCACATCCCGATACAGTGGGCGCCGCCGAGCAGTCCGATGGCGAGGAACAGCAGGACGTCAGTCCCGAGGAGCGACGGGAGGGCCATGCGGATCAGTCACCTCCCGTTCGGGGCCCGCGCGGGAATGGGTTTCGTCGGGCGACGACCGCGGAGCGGGGGGCGGTCCGTCGGGCGGACCCGTCGAATGGGCTCACGGGCGACTCACTCCTCCACGACGACGGTGCCGAACATCCCGGCCTTGCGATGGGGGATACAGACGTACTCGTAGGTGCCGGGGACGGTGAAGGTGTGGTCGAAGCGGTCGCCGTTCTCCAGTCTCCCGCCGAAGTCGGACCACCACGCCGACTCCGCGGACGCGTAGTCGTCGAAGCCGCCCGATGCGAAGAACTCTGCGGCGTCCGGGATCCCGCCCTCGGTCGCGGTGACGGTGTGCGCTCGCGCGCTGGTGTTCTCCCAGACGACGGTGTCACCGACAGAGACCGTGACCTCGCGCGGTCGGTACGCGGTGGCGACCATCCCCACGTCGTAATCCGGTTCGCCACCGACGCTCGCACACCCGGCGAGGCCGACGGTCGCGGCCGCGCTCCCGGCGGCGCCGGCCCGCCGAAGGAACCGTCTCCGATACATACCCCATCTGGGTGCCTGAGGGGTTTCAATACCGCGGTCGACCCCGCCGAGTGGGAACGGACCTCGCGCCGCGGTCCGAGCGCGATCGGACCTCCGGCGCGCCGGGGCGACCCCGACCGGTCTCACCCGCCGACGAGGTCCTCGAAGACGCGCCGCTGCGCCGCCGCGAGGTGCTCCGAGAAGGTGGTGCGAGCGATACCGATTGCGTCGGCCACCTCGGTCGCGCTCGCTCCGCGAGGGTGTTCGAAGTACCCGAGCCGCTGTGCGGTCCGGACCGCCTCGCGCTGCCGGTCCGTGAGCCGCCCCCGGTCGACGACGACCGGATCCGACCGGGTGTCGGCCCCGCCGGAGCTCGTGAGCCGTTCGAGCCGCACCGACGCGCCGGTCGACTCCAGCGCGTCGATCACGTCGCCGAGCGGATCGGCTGCGGGCAGCGACAGCGCGAGCCGGACCCGGTCGGGCGCCGTCCGGACGGTGACCGTCGAGACGGGGTAGCCGAGGGACTCGACGGCGGCGGACGGGAACTGTCCCGTCGGCTGATTCCGACAGCGGTACACGAGTTCGTCGCCGCCGTCGAAGACGAGTTCGGCGTCGACCGCGCGGTCGGCGCGGAACTGCGAGACGACCGCGTCGCCGACACGGACGCGGTCGACGTCCTCCGCGACCGCGCCCGGCGGCAGCGCCGCCGCCACCGGCGCGGGCGTCGGGTCGCGGACGACGACCTCGACTCGGACGCCGGCGTCGCCCGAGCGGTCGCCGCCACGGGGCCGCTCGGGGTCTCCGGCCGCGTCCGAATCGTTCCGCGCAGCGCCGGAACGAGCGACGCCGTCGGAGCCGGCCGAGCCGGAGCCGAGGCTATCGGTCGAACCTGAGTCAGACGACCGCGACCGCCGTCCCATGTGTCGATTGTGTGGTCGAAGCCGGAAAAAAAGGAAGCCGAACGAGTACGCGTCTCGGCGGCTCGGTGAACCCCCTGATAAAGGCCCGTCGAGAGTTGGCAACGACTCAGACCGTGCGAGCCCGTACCGAACCCATGAGCGACGAGACGCTCCGCGGGCGGTCGGTGGGGGTGGTGGGGGCCGGCGTCGGCGGGCTCTCGGCGGCCGCCTACCTCGCCGCCGCCGGCGCGGAGGTGACGGTGTACGAGCGCGCCGAGCGCGTCGGAGGGGTCGCCGGTCGGCTCGAACTCGACGGGTTCCGGTTCGACACCGGCCCGTCGTGGTACCTGCTGCCGGACCTCTTCGAGCGGTTCTTCGCGGATTTCGACCGGTCGCCCGCGGAGTTCTACGACCTGACGCGGCTCGACCCGCACTACCGCGTGTTCTGGAACGACGGCGACAGCGCCGACGTGCCGGCCGACCCGGACGCGGCCGCCGACCTGTTCGAGTCGTACGAGCCGGGCGCGGGGGCGGCGTTCCGCGAGTACCTCGCGGACGCCGAGCGGGCGTACGACGCCGGGATGGAGCGGTTCGTGCTCCCCGGGCGGTCGCGGTTCCGCGACTACCTCTCGCTCGACGTCCTCGCCGGGGGCCGGGAGCTCGACCTGCTCTCTAGTCTCGACGACCGAGTCCGATCGTACGTCGACCATCCGAAGCTCAGGCAGCTTTTGGAGTACACGCTCGTCTTCCTCGGCGGATCGCCGCACAACACGCCGGCGCTGTACCAGCTGATGAGCCACGTCGACTACGGGCTCGGCGTCTACTACCCGCTGGGCGGGATGTACGAGGTGGTCGCGGCGGTCGAGACCGTCGCCCGCGACGCCGGCGCCGACGTCCACACCGGCGTCGAGGTGACGGGCCTGGAGCCGATCGACGGCGGCGTCGCGGTCGAACTCGGCGGCGACCGCTACGTCCACGACCGGGTCGTCTGTAACGCGCCGCCCGCCCACGTCGAGCGCGAGCTCCTCCCCGACGGGACGGTTCCCCGACTCGACGGCTACTGGGACCGGCGGACGTACGGACCCGCCGCGCACCTGTTGTACCTCGGTGTCGAGGGAGGGCTGCCGGAGCTCGAACACCACACGCTCGCGCTCCCGACGGACTGGGACCCGCACTTCGACGCGATATTCGACGACCCCGCGTGGCCGACGGGCGAGACGGAGCCGGTCGTGTACGTGAACGTCCCGTCCCGGACCGACCCGTCGGTCGCCCCCGACGGCCACGAGGCGGTCGTGACGCTCGTGCCGCTCGCCCCGGGGCTCGACGACACGCCGGACCGGCGGGCGGCGCTGCGGGACCGGGTCCTCGACGCGGTGGCGTCGCGGACCGGCGTCGACCTCCGCGACCGGATCGTCGCCGAGGAGTCGGCGTGCGTCTCCGAGTTCGCGGCGCGGTTCGACCAGCCGGGCGGGAGCGCGCTCGGGCTCGCGCACACGATGCGACAGACGGGGCCGCTCCGACCCGGGCCGCGCGTCCGTGGGACCGACCGACTCTACTACGTCGGGGGGAGCAGTAACCCCGGAATCGGCGTGCCGATGTGCCTGCTCGGCGGCGAACACTGCGCGGCCGCGGTCGAGGCGGACGTCGCGAGCGGACCCCTCGATCGGCTTCCCCTGGTCGGACGCTGAGTCCAGGCTACGGAAAACGATCGTCCATTCCTGTTCGGAAGAACGAGACGATTTCGAATAATCTGAGCTGATACCGAAAATAGTCAGGAAAACCTTACCAGTCAGGTTGTTGTGTTTACTGAAGCCGACGCGTAGCGACGGGCGTCGCATGATGGAAACAGCAGCCGCTGACGCGCTCGCAAGCGGTACGGTCCCGCTCGAAATGACGCAGACGCAGATCTTCGAGGCCATCCAGGGCGACACGCTCCTGGCCTCGTCGCTCTGGATCAACATCGCGCTCGCGGGCCTCTCGATACTCCTCTTCGTCTATATGGGGCGAAACCTGGAGGACCCCCGGGCCCAGCTGATCTTCGTCGCGACGCTGATGGTCCCGCTGGTGTCCATCTCCAGCTACACCGGGCTCGTCTCCGGGCTCACGGTGAGCTTCCTCGAGATGCCGGCGGGCCACGCGCTGGCCGGTCAAGAGGTTCTCACCCCGTGGGGGCGGTACCTCACGTGGGCGCTGTCGACGCCGATGATCCTCGTCGCGCTCGGCCTGCTGGCCGGGTCGAACGCCACGAAGCTGTTCACCGCCGTGACCGCCGACATCGGGATGTGCGTCACGGGGCTCGCGGCCGCGCTCACCACGTCCTCGTACCTGCTGCGCTGGGTCTGGTACGTCATCAGCTGCGCGTTCTTCGTCGTCGTCCTCTACGTCCTGCTGGCCGAGTGGGCCGAGGACGCCGAGGTCGCCGGCACCGCCGAGATATTCAACACGCTGAAGCTGCTCACCGTGGTCCTGTGGCTGGGCTACCCGATCTTCTGGGCGCTCGGCGCCGAGGGGCTCGCCGTGCTCGACGTCGCGGTCACCTCGTGGGCGTACAGCGGGATGGACATCGTCGCCAAGTACCTCTTCGCGTTCCTCCTGCTGCGCTGGGTCGTCGACAACGAGCGGACGGTCGCGGGCATGGCCGCCGGGCTCGGCGCCGCCTCTCGCGGCGGTGCGGCGCCCGCCGACGACTGAGAGCGACCGTCGCTCGGTCGCGGTCGCTCTTCGCGGACCCGCGTTTCGCCCGAGGCGGTCCCGCCGCCCCGCCGACGCGCCGACCAGCCGATCCGCACACCCGCCGACGCGCCGGGCGAGAGCAAAGCGCTAAATCCGCGGCGGCGGTGAGTCGGGACATGAAACAGGCCATCGTCGCCCGGACGGACGTCGGCATGGGCGAGGGGAAGCTCGCCGCGCAGGTCGCGCACGCGTCGCTGTCGGCGTACCAGGACGCGGGCGAGCGAGCGCGGAAGAAGTGGCAGGGCGAGGGGCAAAAGAAGGTCGTGCTGAAGGGGAGCTCCGAGAGCCAGCTGTTCGAGCTGGCAGACAAGGCCGACACGGAGGGGCTCCCGTACGCGATCGTCCGCGACGCCGGCCACACCCAGCTGGAGCCGGGCACCGTCACCGCGCTCGCGGTCGGCCCGGCCCGCGACGAGAGTGTCGACCGCGTGACTGGCGACCTCTCGCTGTATTAGATGCCCCCCGAGTACACCCTCCGGGAGGCGCACCCGACGGAGCGAGCCGTCGGCATCGACTACTACGTCAGCGGCGCCGACGGGATCGGCGGGCGTCTGCGCGAGTCGCCCGAGGACTTCCGGGTCCGAGAGCTGGAGGCGTTCGACGCGGCGCCGCTGGACGCCGAGACCGGGAGCTACCCCGAACTGGTGGTCCGGGCGACGCTGCGCGACTGGGACACGAACGACTTCGCGCGTCGGCTCTCCGACGCGCTTCAGATCAGCCGCGAGCGCGTCTCGTGGGCGGGGACGAAGGACAAGCGCGCCGTCACCACCCAGCTGTTCACGGTCCGCGGCGTCGACGCCGACGACCTCCCCGAGATCCGCGGGGCCGAAATCGAGGCGCTGGGACGAGCGGGGCGCGGACTCGCCTTCGGTGACCTCGCCGGCAACGCCTTCGACATCCGGGTCGCGGACGCTGTCGACGAGGCCTCCGACCGCGTCGTCGACGCGGTCCGGGACCTGCGGGCGTTCGCGGGCGACGCGGGACCTCCGGAAGCCGACGCCGGCGAGTTCCCGATCGACGCGACCGTCGGCGTCCCGAACTACTTCGGCCAGCAGCGCTTCGGCAGCCGGCGCCCGGTCACCCACCTCGTGGGGCTCGCGATCGCCCGGCGCGACCCCCGCGAGGCGGTCCGGCTGTACGCGGGCAACCCCGCGGAGACGGAGCCGGACGACACCCGGGCCGCGCGCGACCGCGTCGACGCGGCGTTCGGGGTCGGTGGAGACTCCGACTCCGACGACGCCGACCGCGCCGCCGACGGCACGGGCGACGGCGACTGGGCCGCCTGTCTCGACGCGATCCCCGGCAAGCTCCGGTTCGAGCGCTCGATGGTCCACCGGCTCGCCGACCGCGACGTCGACCCCGACGTGCCGCCCGACGGCGACGACTGGTGGCACGCGCTGGAGGCCGTCCCCTCGAACCTCCAGCGACTGTTCGTCAACGCCGCCCAGTCGTCCCTCTTCAACCGGATCGCGAGCGAACGGCTGCGGCGCGGGCTCCCGTTCGACCGCCCCGTCGCCGGCGACGTGGTCTGTTTCGCGGACGGCGACGCCCCCGACGAGCTGTACGCGCCGGACGCCGACCGGCTCCAGCGGGTCGACGCCGACCGGGTCGACGTGGTCTCGCGGCACTGCGAGCGCGGGCGGGCGTTCGTCACCGCGCCGCTCGTCGGCACCGAGACGCGGCTCGGCGAGGGCGAACCCGGCGAGATAGAGCGTGCGGTCCTCTCCGAGGCCGGAATCGAACCGAGCGACTTCTCGCTCCCCGGCGAGTTCGACTCCAAGGGAACCCGGCGGGCGATCCTCCTCCGCACCGACCTCGAGGCGTCGTTCGCGGACGGGGACCCCCGGTTCGCGTTCGCGCTCCCGAGCGGCTCGTACGCGACCGTGCTGCTCCGGGAGTTCACGAAGCGCGGCCCGCTCGACCTGTGAGCGGCCTGTGCCCCGAATCGATCCGTGTTCGTGTATTATCAACGCCGATCGATAGCCGAAACCACCACGATACTGCGTCCAGTTCCGAGCCGCTTTTGTGCGAGAGCCGCCAATCGGGGCCATGACTCGGATCGTCGTCATCGACCTCCACGGGCAGTTCACGCACCTCGAGCGGCGGGCGCTCCGCGACCTCGGCGTCGACACCGAGATCGTCTCGGCGGACGCGCCGGCCGAGGAGCTCGACGCCGACGGGATCGTCCTCTCCGGCGGCCCGGACATGGATCGCGTCGGTAACGCCCCCGACTACCTCGAACTGGACGTTCCCGTTCTCGGGATCTGTCTAGGGATGCAGCTGATCGCGAGCGAACTCGACGGCGCGGTGGGGGCGGGCGACTACGGCGGCTACGCCGACGTGGACGTCGAGATCGTCGACGACGACGACCCGCTCGTCGGGTCGCTCGCGCCCGAGACGCGCGTCTGGGCCTCCCACGCCGACGAGGTGACGGCACTGCCCGACGGGTTCGCCCGCACCGCCACCTCCGACGTCTGCGGCATCGAGGCGATGTCCGACCCCGACGCGGACCTGTACGGCGTCCAGTGGCACCCGGAGGTGGCTCACACGGAGCGCGGCGAGGAGGTCTTCGAGAACTTCGTGGCGGTCTGCGAGTCGGCGTAAGGCGGGTCAAACACACGGAGAAAGAGAAGACCTGCCGGTCATCGGTGCGACAAGCGGGGCGTCGAAAGCGGCGACCGGCTACTCCTCGAACAGCTCGTCGACCGCCTCGCCGGCGGTCTCGACCGCCTCCTGTGCGACCGCCTCCCGGTCCGGATCGGCGTCCGCGGGCGCGTTGAGGTAGACGTCGACGTCGAGGACCCCCTCCTCGAACGTGACGGTGACGTCCAGATCCGTGACCGTCGACTGGTCGTAGTGTTTGAACACGATCCCCTCTGCCGCCTCGGCCGCGGTGCGAACGACCTCGTCGTCGCTCGGCTCCGAGGCGGCGTCGGACTCGTTGCTCACGGCCTTACGCGCCGCCGGCGCCGGGGCCGCCCGGTCCCATCGGACCGCCGCCGCCGCCCGCACCGCCCTGGAGCATCTGCTGGAGCTCGCTCTGAAGCTCGTCGAACTGCTCCTCGACGCGCTCCTCCTGCTTCTCGAGCTGCTCGACGCGGACCTCGAGCGAGTCGACCTTGTCTTCGAGGTCGTCGTAGGCGGACTCGTAGTCCGTCTCGACGAGGACCTCGCCGATCTCGCGGTACATCCCCGCGTCCTCGTCGACGTCTTCGAGGGCGTCGAGGGCGGTCTTCGACTCGTTGAGCGCGGACTGCGCCTGCTCTTTCTGCTCGGAGACCTGCTGTGCGGTCTCCTGAAGCTCCTGCAGTTCCTCGATCTTCTCCTGTGCCTCGGGCGGCATGTTCCCTTGCATGGGCGGACCGAGGCGGCCCGGACAGAAAAACCCCCGACTTCTCCGACGAGGGGCATATGGGCTCGCAGCGGCCCGAAGAGTCGCGGTATCGGCGTATTCGGTGAATCTCAATCGGGTCCCGCGCCGACGCCCTCGGCGACCGCGACCAGCCGCGACCAGCTGTTGACGCCGGCGCGCAGCGCCACGAGGTCGTCGGCGAGCACGCGGACGCGGACCGCGTCGTCCTCGCGGTCGACGGTCGCGGTCGAACGGGCGTCGTCGATATCACCGACTTCGGGGGCGAGCGCGTCGGCCACGACGCGAGCGCGCCGCTCGGAGGGGTAGGTGAAAGAGAGGACCGTCTCGTGTGCGCGCGTCGCCGTCACGGTCCGGGGTGAGAGGGGGAGACGGCGTTACTCGACGTCGACTTCCTGAATACCGCCGCCGCGCTCCTTCAGGAGGACGCGGTGGCCGCAGTACGGGCAGCGCACGCCGCCGTACTCGTCGAGGGTGACGTCGCGCTTACAGCGGGAGCACTTGTAGCTCATCGTCCTATTCCTCGTCGGCGAGCGCGGCGCGGATGGAGCGGCGGACGGTGCGGCCGCCGGGCGTCTCGGGGCGGTACGCGCCGCCCGTGAACGTCTCGCCGGTCTCCTCGTTGACCCAGATGCCGGTGCCTTTGCGCGTGACGTCGTCGCCGTCGACGGTCGCGTTGCGCATCTCCGCTTCGATGTCCTGGACCCGCTTGCGAGCGACCCGGCCGTAGCGAGCGCCGAATCGGCCCGCGCTGCCGGTGCTTCGAGCCTTGTCCTCAGCCATAGTAGGCACTTCTATCGCCAGCGTAGGTAAAAAGGCTGCGAGTTGGGGGCGGACAAGACGGTCAGCAGCTAGGGCGGAAGACGACCGGACGCGGCGGCGGCGCGTGCCTGCGAGCGGCCGCCCTCGGCGGCCGCGAGACAGCACGCGCGAGGGAGCGGTGAGCGAGGGGCGACCGGAGGGAGGCCCGAGCGAACCGCGAGGCTGGGGAGGCGTGAGGCTGCGGTGCTGTGCGGAGCGGGGCGGGACGCAGAGGGGCAGACGAAAGGGCGACGGCGCGCGACGCAAGCACCGCAGGAGCGAGTGAAACGAGCGACGAGGAGCGCAGCGAGCGCACCGAGCCCTCGCGGCTGGGGCTTTGGTGGTGTTCCCTACGAGAGCATTCCCGTATCGCCGAGCGGCTGAGGCTCTGATGATATATTCCGTTGGCCGGCGGCGGCTACGTGTAATCGAGCAGCCGAGTCGCTGGCGGCGTTGACACGGCAGGATACGAAAGGGTCGACCGAGTATCGACCGCAACGTATTTCACAACCAAGTAATACTACCAAGTTGTATGAAAGACTTCGACGGCTTCGCGGACGTGAGCGAGACGGACGTAACGAGGGCCATCGGGAACGAGTGGACGGACGGGTTCCTCGACTTCACCGACTCCGAGGTCATCGTCCTCGGGGGCGGCCCCTCCGGCCTGATGGCCGCGAAGGAGCTGGCCGAGCGCGGCGTGAAGGTGATGATCGTCGAGAAGAACAACTACCTCGGCGGCGGCTTCTGGCTCGGCGGGTTCCTGATGAACACGGTGACGGTCAGAGACCCTGCCCAGGAGATCCTCGACGACCTCGACGTGGAGTACGAACCGGTCGAAGACGTCGACGGCCTCTACACCGCGGCGGGGCCGGAGGCCTGCTCCGGGCTGATCAAGGCGGCCTGCGACGCCGGCGCGCGCGTTCAGAACATGACAGAGTTCACCGACCTCGTCGTCCGCGAGGACCACGAGGTCGGCGGCATCGTCATGAACTGGACGCCGGTCCACGCGCTCCCCCGCGAGATCACCTGCGTCGACCCCATCGCGGTCGAGTCAGACCTCGTGATCGACGCGACCGGCCACGACGCCGTCGCGATCAGCAAGCTCGACGAGCGCGGCGTCCTCTCGGCGCCCGGCATCGAGCACGCGAAGGAGCACAACACCGGGATGGACCAGACGGGCGACGGCGAGTACGGCGCCCCCGGCCACGACTCGCCCGGCCACGACTCGATGTGGGTCGGCGAGAGCGAGGACGCCGTCGTCGAGCACACCGGCGTCGTCCACGACGGCCTGATCGCCTCCGGGATGGCGGTCGCGACCGCCCACGGCCTCCCGCGGATGGGGCCGACGTTCGGCGCGATGCTCGTCTCCGGCAAGCGCGCCGCGCAGGCCGCCCTCGACGAGCTGGGGGTCGACGCGCCCGAGGTCGAGCTGTCGGTCGGCGGCGCGCCCGCGCCCGCCGACGACTGAAAACCCACCGCTGACGCTCCGGTTGCGGACTCCCCCCGTACTCGGCCGTTCTTTTATAAGTGGCTGCTGGCGAAGCGACGGCGAACCCCTCCACATACCTAACTGCTCGTTTATAAACGGCTGCCGACGAATCGACGGCGAACCCCTCCAAAGCCCCAGCCGCGAGGACGCCGCACACTCGCTGCGCTCCTCACTCGGTCACTCACTTCGTTCGCTCCCTCGTTGCGGTGCTTACGTCGTCTGCGACGTCCTCGCGACTGCCCCTTTGAGTCCCGCCCCGCCCCGCACAGCGCCGCAGCCTCACGCCTCCCCAGCCTCGCGGCTCACGCTTCGCGGCTGCGCCGCTCGCGTTCGCCGCGTCCCTCGCGCGTGCTGTCTCGCGGCCTCCGCTTCGCTCCGGCCGCTCGCAGGCACGCGCCGACCGCGTGTTGATTTATAAACGGACGCCGCGCTCCGGAGCCTGAACCCGCGACACGACCGTTCTTCACGAACGTTTACTCGGGAGCGACGCAACCGGGTGCCTTTTTCCGGCGCTACGTCGAACCCGCCGGTATGCGAAACGCCAAGATCGTCTGTACGATCGGTCCCGCCTCGGACGACCGGGACACGATCCGCGGCCTCGCCGACGCGGGGATGTCCGTCGTCCGGCTCAACGCCAGCCACGGGACCACCGACCACCGGGAGACGGTTATCGAGCGCGCCCGCGCCGTCGACGAGGAGATCGACGACCCGCTCGCGGTGATGGTCGACCTGAAGGGCCCGGAGGTCCGGACCGCCGAGATCGACGAGCCGATCTCGCTCGCGACCGACTCCGAGGTTACCTTCCTCGAAGGCGACGACGCGACGCCGGAACGCGTCGGCCTCACCCACTCGATCGCGGCCGCCGGCCCGGGCGACACGGTCCTCCTCGCGGACGGCCGGATCGAGTGCCGCGTCGAGCGCGTCGACGGCGAGTCCGTCGTCGCGACCGTCGTCTCCGGCGGCAAGCTCGGGTCCCGGAAGGGGGTGAACCTCCCCGGCGTCGCCATCGACGTCGACCTGATCACGCCGGAAGACGAGGCCGAACTCGACCTCGCGGCCCGGACCGACGCTGACTTCGTCGCGGCCTCGTTCGTCCGGAACGCAGACGACGTCTACCGGATCGCCGACGAGCTGGAGGCGCGCGGCGGGGAGGACATCCCGATCGTCGCGAAGATCGAACGCGCCGGCGCGGTCGAGAACCTGACGGGGATCGTCGACGCCGCCGACGGCGTGATGGTCGCCCGCGGCGACCTCGGCGTCGAGTGCCCGCTGGAGGACGTACCGGTGATCCAGAAGCGGATCATCCGGACCTGCGTCAACGAGGGCGTCCCCGTCATCACCGCGACGGAGATGCTCGACTCGATGGTCTCCTCGCGGCGGCCGACCCGCGCGGAGGCCTCGGACGTGGCGAACGCCGTCCTCGACGGCACCGACGCCGTGATGCTCTCCGGCGAGACCGCGGTCGGCGAGGACCCCGTTAACGTCGTCGAGACGATGGACCGTATCGTCCGGCAGATCGAGTCGAGCGACGAGTACGCGGAGACGCGCGAGCAGCGCGTCCCGACCGCGGACGAGGGGTCGCGGACCGAGGCGCTGGCGCGGTCGGCGCGCTACCTCGCGCGCGACATCGGCGCCTCGACGGTGGTCGCGGTCTCCGAGTCGGGATTCACCGCGCGAAAGACGGCCATGTTCCGGCCGGGCGTCCCGGTCGTCGCGACGACGCCGAACGACCGCGTCCGCCGCCAGCTCGCGCTCTCGTGGGGTGTCCGTCCCGTGTTGACGGAGTACGCCCACGACATGGAGGCGATCCTCGACAACGCGGTCGACGCCGCGCTCGACACCGGCGGCGCCGAGTCGGGCGACACCCTCGTCGTCCTCTCGGGCATGCTCACGGAGTTCGAGGGGACGAACACGACGAACACCCTGAAGGTCCACGTCGCCGCCGAGACGCTCGTGACCGGGAAGTCGGTCGTCGCCGGCCGCGTCGCCGGCCCGGTCCATCGGACCGAGGACGGCGACCTCGACGCGCTGCCCGAGGGGAGCGTCGTCGCGATCGGCGCCGACTTCGACGGGGAGTTCTCCGGCGACCTCGACCGGGTCGCCGGCATCGTCGACGCCCGCGAGGGGATGACCGGCTACCCCGCCGTCGTCGCCCGCGAACTCGGCGTCCCGATGGTCTCCAGCGCCCGCCTGCCCGAGGTGGTCGCGGACGGGACCACGGTGACCATCGACGGCGAACGAGGCGTCGTCTACGACGGCGACGTGATCAGCGCCGCCCGAGAGCGGTAGGCCGCGCCGGATCGAGACCGTGCCGGATCGAGACCGCGCCCGCCAGTCATTTATCGCGGAGCCGCGTAACGCGTCCATGAGCGACGAATCCGGCGACGAGACCCCGGACGACGAGACCAAGTGGCGGTTCTCGGTCGACGACGTGGGTCCTGACGGCATCACGGAGGACACCGGCACGCCGGAGAGCGACCCGATAGAACCGGGCGACGTCGACCTCGAACACGCCGTCTTCGTCGTCCTCGGGGTCGCGGCCACGGTCGGCGTGTTGGTCCTCGGTCTCTGAGCGCGCGGCGCCGATCCGTCGGGGCCGCCCTCCGGGGAGCGCCGGCGACGCGAACGGCGTCGCGACCCGCGCACCACAACTTATCAGGCCGCGGCCGTAGGACCGGACATGGACGCGCTCGCACAGTCCGGGCTCCTCTCGCCGGACACCCTCCCGCTGCTCCTTCTGACGGCCGGGCTGTTGCTCTCGATGGCCGAGGCGCTCGCGCCCGGGGCGAACTTCATCGTCGTCGGTATCGCGCTCATCGGCGCGGGCCTCGGCGGGCTCGTGTTGAGCTCGCTCGGCGTCGCCGGCGCCCTCCTCACGCTGTTCATGGCGCTTCTGACCCTCGCCTTCGGCGCCGCCGCCTTCTACGGCTACCACGAGTTCGACCTCTACGGCGGGAAGGGGCAGCGACAGACCAGCGACAGCGACTCGCTGAAGGGGAAGACGGGAACGGTCACGGAGCGAGTGACCCCCACCGGCGGCGAGGTGAAGCTCGCTGGCGGCGGGTTCAACCCCCACTACTCCGCCCGCTCGATGGAAGGCGAGATCGACGAGGGCGAGGAGGTGATCGTCGTCGACCCCGGCGGCGGGAACGTCGTCACCGTCGAGTCGATGGGGTACGTCGAGGACGACATCGACCGCGAACTCGCGGCCGACCGGGCGCGGAAGGCCGCGGACGCCGAGAAGAACGAGGCCGATCCGGAGACGGAACTCGAACGGGAGTGACGCGGCTCGGTCGGAAGGCCGATCCGCGGCCCCGAACCGCGAGCGGAAAGGCACTTGTCCGTCGGCGGACAGCACCCGACGATGCCCTCCCCGTTCGCCGTCCTCGCGAGTCCGATCGGTAGCGTCCTCGACCGCGTTCGCGACGGGTTCGACTCCCCTCGCGCCGGGACCGTCGCGGTCGCGATGTTAGTCGTGGTCACGATCGGCACCAGCCTCGGAATCGTCGCGCTCGGCGGAGTGTTCGACGCGACCGTCGACCAGCGGATCACCGTCGACAACCCGGACCGCCCCCCGGAGTCGACCTGCGAGACGTTCGGCGACGAGCCCGGATCTATGTTCGCCGAGGAGTGCGGCGAGCCGGCGCGGATCGAGGTCGACGCGGGGACGGAGCTCCGCGACGCCGCGACGGGACTCATCCACTACGGGCTGCTCGGGGTGCCGCTCTGGTGGGCGCTGTTCGCGGTCGCGCTCCACGTCGGGGCGCGCGTCGCGGGCGGCTCCGGCTCCGTCGGCGACTCCTTCGTGATCGCCGGCTGGGCGATCGGCGCCGAACTGCTCCGGCTCGTCGCCGGGCTCGCCGGGATCTGGTACGCGCTCTCGAACGCGGCGATATCCGGGTCGACCGGCGAGGCGGTGGCGAGCGACGTCGTCGCCGCGATCACGGGCGCGACCGGGCCGCTGCTCGTCGCGTCCGCGGTCGCGATCGCGGTCCAGTGGGTGATCGTCGTCGGCGGGCTGGAGGCCGAGTACGACCTCGGCCGCGGGGCCGCGGCGGGGGTGGCGACGTTCTTCGCCGTTCCGAGCCTGCTCCTCGCGGCGGTCTGAACGCCCGCCGAGCCTCCCGCCAGACTGGCCGCGACCGGAGGCGCCGAGCGCCTCGCCGACGCCGCCCGGGCGCTCGCGACCGCGGATTCGGGAGTTTTTAAGCCGCCGGCGCTCCCCCTCTCGGTATGATCCTGTCCGACGCCGACATCCTCGACCGGCTCGCGGAGGGGGACCTCGCGATCGAGCCGCTCGACGACGTCGACCAGCAGGTCCAGCCCGCGAGCGTGGACCTCCGGCTCGGCGAGCGGTTCCTGGAGTTCCAGCGCACCAACATCCCCTGTATCCACCCGACCGACGCGGGCGAGGTGAGCGAGTACGTCACCGAGACGACCGTCGACGAGGGGGACGAGTTCATCCTCCACCCCGGCGACTTCGTCCTCGGGACGACCGCCGAGCGCGTCGCGATCCCCGACGACCTCGTCGCGCACGTCGAGGGGCGCTCCTCGCTCGGCCGGCTCGCGATCGTGGTCCATGCAACAGCCGGTCTGTGTGACCCCGGCTACGAGGGCCAGATCACGCTCGAACTCTCGAACCTCGGCACCGCTCCCGTCGCACTCTCGCCCGGCATGCGCGTCTCGCAGCTCACCTTCACGGAGCTGAAGCGGCCCGCCGAGCGCCCCTACGGCGCCGAACGCGGCTCGAAGTACCAGGGGCAGGACGGGCCGCAGGCGTCGCGGATCGGCGACGACCCCGAGTTCGACGACGAGGGGGACGACGGAGGCGAGGGCGGCGGAGGGGCGACGCGTTCGGGAGGTGACGGCGGATGAGGTTCATCGAGGAGGTCGTCGTCGACGAGTTCCTGCCCACCGTCCGCTCGATGCTCGCGGAGGACCTCCGCGACCGCGGGTTCACGCAGTCGGAGGTGGCCGACGCGCTCGGCATCTCGCAGTCCGCGGTCTCGAAGTACGCAGCCGGCGACGTGGCCAGACACGAGGACATCGTCGCGGACGAGCGCGTGCGCGACCTCGTCAAGCGCGTGGGCGAGGGGCTCGCGAACGGCGACCTGACGCCCGTGGCCGCGCTCGTCGAGATCGAGGTGCTGATCCGCCAGCTGGAGGAGGGGGACCTGCTCGCGGACCTCCACGAGGCGGCGATGCCCGCGCTCGCTGACGCCGACGTGGAGTTCTCGGTCCACGACCCCGACAGCGGCCTCCGCGAGCGCGAGCGCGTCCTCACGTCGGTCCGGCGCGGGCTCCGCACCCTGACGAACGCCTCCGGCTTCGCCGGCCTCATCCCGAACGTCGGCGCGAACGTCGCGGAGTGTACCGCCGACGCCGCGACCGTCGACGACGTCGCCGCGGTCCCCGGCCGGCTCGTCGACGTCAAGGGGCGGGCGATGGTGCCGGGCGAACCGGAGTTCGGCGTGAGCGAACACGTCGCCACGGTGCTGCTCGCGGCCCGCGAGGCGGGCGCGGACGTTCGCGGCGCCGTGAACCTCCGATACGACCCGGAGACCGTCGAGGCGCTCGCCGCCGACCGCCCGACCGTCGAGTTCGACGCAGAGCGACCGACCCGCAAGGCGGTCGCCGCCGCGGTCGCGGCCGCCGACCTCCCGGCGGGCGAGGGGACCGAGACGCTCGTGGTCTACCAGACCGGCGCGGTCGGCGTCGAGCCGATAATCTACGTCCTCGCGCAGACGGCCGCGGAGGCGGCGCGGATCGTCCGCGGCCTGCTGTGAGCCGACGCGGGCCGCCCGCGACCCGCTGTGAGCCGCCCTCGGGCGACGCTTTTTAGACCGAACCGCGCGAAGCGGAAGACGTGACGGACATCCGGCGGCCCGGGATGCGGACGCGCTCCTCTTAGCGGCGGGCGGACCCGTCGCGGCGGCGACGACCGGTAGCGCGGTCGACGCCGGCGCGGCGGCGAATTCCGTCGTCTTCCGCAGCGCCTGGGCCGTCGACCCCTCGCGGACCGCGCAAAAACCCTCGCGGCCTGCGCGATCCTCGTCGGCCCCGAACCAGCGGCCTTTAGACCCGATCGACCGATACACGACATACACACCACATGAGCCACGACGACTTCCCCACCGATCGTCCCGCGGTGGTGACCTGTGGACTGCCGTACGCGAACGGCGACCTCCACATCGGTCACCTCCGCACCTACGTCGGCGGCGACGTGTACAGCCGCGCGCTCGAACGACTCGGCCAGGAGACCGCGTTCGTCTCCGGCTCCGACATGCACGGGACGCCCGTCGCGGTCAACGCCGAACAGGAGGGCGTCTCTCCCGAGGCGTTCGCGCTCGACTGGCACGAGCGCTACGCCGAGACGTTCCCGAAGTTCAACGTCGAGTTCGACAACTACGGCCACACTCACGACGAGACGAACACCGAGATCACCCGAGAACTCGTCCGCGACCTCGACGAGGCGGGCCACCTCTACGAGAAGGAGATCATGGTCGCGTACGACCCCGTCGACGACCAGTACCTCCCCGACCGCTACGTCGAGGGGACCTGCCCGTACTGCGGGGCGCACGCCCGCGGCGACGAGTGCGACGAGGGGTGCCAGCGCCACCTCGAACCCGGCGAAGTGGAGGACCCCGAGTCGACGATCACCGGCAACCCCGCGGAGTACCGCGAGCGCACCCATAAGTTCTTCGCGGTCTCCGAGTTCGCCGACTACCTCTCCGGCTTCCTCGACCGCCTCGAAGGCACCTCGAACGCCCGCAACCAGCCCCGCGAGTGGATCGAACAGGGGCTCCAGGACTGGTGTATCACCCGCGACATGGACTGGGGCGTCGACTACCCCGGAGAGAACCCGGAGGATTTGGTCCTCTACGTCTGGGTCGACGCGCCGATCGAGTACATCTCCTCGACGAAGCAGTACTCCGAGCGCGTCGGCGCCGACGCGTTCGACTGGGAGGCCGCCTGGAAGGAGGGCGTCAGCGACGAGCACCCGGAGGGCGGCGAGATCGTCCACGTGATCGGCCGCGACATCATCCAACACCACACGATCTTCTGGCCCGCGATGCTGGAGGCGACCGACCACGCGGAGCCGCGCGCGGTGATGGCGAGCGGGTTCGTCACCCTCGACGGCAAGGGGTTTTCCACGAGCCGCGACCGCGCGGTCTGGGCCGACGAGTACCTCGACGAGGGGTTCCACCCGGACCCGCTGCGCTACTACCTCGCGACCAACGGCGGGTTCCAGCAGGACGTGGACTTCTCGTGGGAGAAGTTCGCCGAGCGCGTCAACACCGAGCTGGTGGGCACCGTCGGTAACTTCCTCTACCGCTCCCTCCTCTTCGCCCGCCGGAACTACGAGGACGGCCCCGACGCCGACGCCCCGAGCGACGAGGTCGCGGCGCGGATCGACGAGGCGGTCGACGAGTTCGCGGCCGCGGTCAACGACTACTCGGTCCGCGCGCTCGGCGACGCGGTCACCGACCTCGCGCGCTACGGTAACGAGTACATCCAGCGCAACGAGCCCTGGAAGCTCGTCGACGAGGAGCCCGAAGAGGCGGAGCGGGTCATCGACGACTGCGTCGCGCTCGCGAAGGCGATCGCCGTCCTCTTCGAGCCGCTGGCCCCCGAGAAGAGCGAGCGGCTCTGGGACCAGCTCGGCGAGCCCGGATCCGTCCACGACGCGACGGTCGAGGCGGCCCGCGAGGGCCCCGCCGGCGACCTGCGCGAACCGACCGAGCTGTTCGAACAGGTCGAAGACGAGCGCGTCGACGCGTTGAACGAGAAGCTCGAAGCGCGCGTCGCGGAGTCGGAGAGCGACGACGCGGTCGAGGACGGAGACGAATCGGACGACGAGGAGGAGAACGAAACCGACGGCACCGACGACGCCGCCGACGCCGACATGACCGACATCGAACCCATCAGCGACGACCGCATCGGCTTCGACGACTTCCAAGACCTCGACGTCCGCGTCGGACGGATCGAGGACGCGGAGGGGATCGAGGGCGCGGACGACCTCCTGCGGCTCACCGTCGACCTCGGCGCGGAGACCCGGACGATCGTCGCGGGGCTCAAACAGCTCCACGACGTCGACGACCTGCCGGACACGAAGGTGATCGTGCTCGCGAACATGGAGAAGGCGGAGCTGTTCGGCGTCGAGTCCAACGGGATGGTGCTGGCGGCCGGCGAGGAGGCCGACCTCCTCACCACCCACGAGGACGCCGCGCCGGGGACGAAGGTGAAGTAAGCCGGAACGCGGGCGACGGCCGTCCGTTCAGGCGTCCAGCACTTCGATCAGGTTCCCCTCCGGGTCCCTGACGAAGAGGACGGTCGTCCCGCTCTCGGTCGTCCGCGGCGGGCTCAACGTCGCCACGTCGTCCGAGAGTTCCTCGTAGAAGGCCTCGACATCGTCGACCGACAGACCGAGATGGGTCGCTCCGGGCCGGTTCAGCTCGGGGTCGCCGGTCGCGGCGTCGCCGCTCGACCCCGCCGCCGGGTCGTACGCGACGAGTTCGACGATCGCGTCGCCCGCGTCGAGGTGGGCGAACTCGGCCGCGGCGCCCTCGACGGCGACCGCCTCGGCGAAGGCGTCGCCGCCGACGGAGAACTCTGCGACGACGTCGAGGTCGAACGTCTCGGCGTAGAACTCGACGGCGCGGTCGAGGTCGGAGACGGTGACCCCGACGTGGTGTGCGGTTGGATCTGTCACAGACGGCCGCTCGGTCGGCCCGGGCTAAACGGTGACGGGTCAGAGCCCGAACAGGCGGGCGGCGAGCCCGGCGAGCACGACCAGCGCGCCGAGGATGAACGTGCCCGGGATCGGGAGGACGAAGATGACCGCGCCGACGAGGATGATGATCGTCGATGTTCTCATAGGGACCGGTTCGGTCCTCCGCCGGATATGCGTTGGGACGGGACCGACCGGTGCCCCGACCGAAACGACCATTCCGCGTCCGGTCGACGCTCGCGTATGCACGTGGTCGTCAACGCGGCCCAGAGCGTGGACGGGAAGCTCGCCACCCGCAGCCGGGAACAGCTCCGGATCTCCGGGCCCGAGGACTTCGACCGGGTCGACCGCGTCAGGGCGGCCGCCGACGCGGTACTCGTCGGGGTCGGGACCGTCCTCGCGGACGACCCGCATCTCACGCTCGACGAGGAGGACCGCCGCGTCGAACGCCTTCGGAACGGACGACCCGGCGACCCCGCCCGCGTCGTGGTGGACTCCACGGGCCGGACGCCGACCGACGCCCGGATCCTCGACGACGCGGCGACGACGTACCTGCTCGTCTCGGCCGCGACGGACCGGGATCGACGGACGGCACTCGCCGACGCGGGCGCCGAGGTGATCGTCGCCGGCGAGGAACGCGTCGACGTGGCGGCGGGGCTCGACGCCCTGGCCGACCGCGGCGTCGACCGCCTGATGGTCGAGGGGGGCGGCGAGGTGATCTTCTCGTGTTTCGAGGCCGGCGTCGTCGACGAGCTCCACGCCTACGTCGGCTCGCTCGTGGTCGGCGGCCGCGACGCGCCCACGCTGGCGGACGGCGCGGGCTTCACCGAGGGGTTCCCCGACCTGACGCTGACCGACACGGAGCGGCTCGACGACGGGATCGTCCTCTCGTACGCGGTCGACGAGGGAAGCGGATCGTGACGACGGACGGCGAGCGAGGCGGATCGTGATGACGACCGTGTGAACGGTAACCACGGAAATCGCCGGGTACACGCTCCATGCCACCGGTGTACACGAAAACCACCGAAGTATTTATGTATCGCCCGGGGGTAGTTGCTGGTACCAGAACGCCTCTGGCGCTGGTGGAATCGCACGCTGAAATGAACGGAAGTTCTTACAGACGGCCCGACGCACGACAGCGAGCGCCCGCTATCGCCGGAGCGGTGATGGAGAGATAACAAATGGTAACGAAAGAAGAAGTCATCGAGCAGTACGACGTGGAACCGATGGACGAGGCGGACAACGTGGACCTTTCTGAAGACGACCTCGACAACGGGTCGAAGGGGCAGCTCATCAAACGCGCCGGGCAGCTGCGAGACCGGCGCAACGAGCTGAACCAGATGGCCTCCGAGCGCGCCTCCAAGCGCGACGACCTCAACGCGAAGACGCGCGAGAAGGTCGACGAGGCCCAGGAACACCGCGAGAAGCGCGACGAGCTCAACGAGCAGGTTCAAGAGCACAAGGACAAGCGCAACGAGCTCAACGCCGAGGCCAACGAGCTGTTCGACGAGGTCGAGGAGCTCAAACAGGACCTCGAACTCGGCTCCGGCAAGTCCATCGAGGAGCTCGAAGAGGAGATCGAGGACCTCGAGTTCCGCCAGCAGACGGAGGTGCTCGACGCGGAGGACGAGCGCGAGCTCATCGAGAAGATCGACGACAAACGCGAGAAGCTCGCCGAGAAGAAGGACAAGGTCGACGACACGAGCGAGCTCGACGAGCTCGTCGAGGAGGCCGAGGAGGTCCGCTCCGAGGCGTCCCAGCACCACCAGAAGGTGACGGAGCTCGCCGACAAGGCCCAGGAGCACCACAACCAGATGATCGAGGCCTACCGCGAGGCCGACGACATCCGCGACGAGGCCGACGAGATGCACGAGCTGTTCGTCGAGGCCCAGGAGGCGGCCGACCGCCACCACGAGGACTTCGTCCGCGTCCAGAAGCGCCTGCGCGAGCTCGACAAGAAAGAGGAGGAAGAGCGGAAAGACGAGCGCGCCGAGAAGCGCGAAGAGGAGAAGGAAGAGGCCGAGGAGATCTACCAGAAGTTCAAGGAGGGCGAGACGCTCGACACCGAGGACCTGATGAAGCTCCAGAAGACCGGCCTTCTCTAACCCGGTCGACCCTCGGTTCCGACGCGGTTTCTGCGGCTTTTCTCGACCGCCAGTGTCGCTGCCGTCGATCACCGGATGCCGACCGCAGCTGTCGGTCCGGCCCGGTCGCGGTCGGCGTCGCCGTCCACGACTTATAAACCCGTGCGACGCCAACCGTCGGTATGGACGACGCGCCGGCGAACGGACGGAAGGGGTTGCTCGCGGCCGCCGCGGTGGGCGCGGCGACGACGGTCGCGGGCCGCGCGCTCCTCGCGCGGCTCACCGGCGGCCGGTTCGGTGACGCCGACGAGTACAACACCGCGAAGGTGACCGTTTCGGGACCGATCCGGCGGAGCCAGGGGCGCCCGTCGCCGCTGTCGGGCCCGGGCGGCGCGACCGCCGACGACGTGGTCGAGCAGATCGAGGCGGCCGACGAGGACGAGGACGTCGAGGCGCTGCTGGTCGAGCTCAACACCCCCGGCGGCGAGGTCGTCCCGAGCGACGACATCCGGCGGGCCGCCGCCGACTTCGACGGGCCGACGGTGGCGTACGCGACGGACACCTGCGCGTCCGGCGGCTACTGGATCGCGAGCGGCTGCGACGAGCTGTGGGCGCGCGACGCGAGCCTCGTCGGCTCCATCGGCGTCGTCGGCTCCCGGCCGAACGCGAAGGGGCTCGCGGACAAGCTCGGGATCACCTACGAGCAGTTTACCGCCGGCGAGTACAAGGACGCCGGCGTCCCGCTGAAGGAGATCGAGGAGGACGAACGCGAGTACCTCCAGGGGATCATCGACGGCTACTACGAGCAGTTCGTCGAGACCGTGAGCGAGGGGCGCGACATGGACCCCGACGAGATCCGGGACACCGAAGCCCGGGTGTACCTCGGTGACGACGCCGCGGAGATGGGGCTCGTCGACGAACTGGGCACCGAGGACGATGTCGAGGACCGGCTCGCAGACCTGCTCGGCGCCGAGCCCGAGGTCCGCGAGTTCACCCCGGATCGCGGGCTCGCGGAGCGGCTCGGCATCGGCGCCGAACGGGTGGCGTTCGCCGCCGGGAGCGGCGTCGCGGGCGCCTTCACCGACGACGGCGGCGACATCGACGTGGAGTTCCGGTAGCGAGCGGGGGGACCGGCGCGAGCCGACGGGAACCGAGACCCGCACGGCGGTCCACGGGGAGGATTTTTGTCCGGTCGCGGCGTGCGTCGACACGTGACGACGCTGGTCATCTGCGTCGACCGCTCGGGGGCGATCGGTCGCGCCACCAACGTCCCGATGCCGGTCGCCGGCTGGGAGGCCGTCCGATCGCTGGTCACCGACGCCGGGCTGGACGACCCCGAGGACGCCAGCGTGAACTGCTTACTGGAGTCGCTGCGCGTCGCGCGCGACCTCAGGGACGAGCGCGAGGAGTCGGTGGTGGCGGTCGTCTCCGCCGAGAGCGACAGCGCGGTGGGCGCCGACCGCTCGATCGCGGCCCAGCTCGACGACCTCGTGGACCGGTACGAGCCGCGCGCCGCGATCGTCGTCGTCGACTCGGCCGAGGACGAGCGCGTCCTCCCGATCGTCGAATCGCGGGTCCCCGTCGACTCCGTCGACCGCGTCGTCGTCCGGCAGGCCCGCGACATCGAGTCCACCTACTACCTGCTCAAGCAGTTCCTCGCCGACGAGCAGCTGCGGTCGACGGTCCTCGTGCCGTTCGGCGTCGCGCTGCTCTTAGTGCCGGCGCTGTTCTACTGGTTCTCCGCCGGCGAGGCGGTCGCGGGCGTCGCCGGCCTGCTCGGCGCCGCGCTGCTGTACAAGGGGCTCGCTATCGACCGCCTCGTGGCGGGGATGCCCGAACGCGTCCGCGAGGCGCTGTACGCCGGGCAGGTGTCGGTCGTGACGTACGTGGTCGCCGGGGGACTCGCCCTCGTCGGCGGATTCTTCGGCGTTCTCGCGGCCTCGGACCTGAACCCCGGGTCGCCCCGCCTCGTCGAGGTCGTGGAGTTCGCCTACGCCGCGGTCCCGTGGTTCGCGGTCGCCGGCGTGACCGCGGCCGTGGGGCGGTTACTCGACGAGCTGATCCGCGACGAGGGGATCCGGACGCCGTACCTCAACCTCCCGTTCGTCATCGCCGCGGTCGCACTCGTCGTCCGCGGGTTCGCCGGCTACTTCCTCGCGCAGGAGGCGGTCCGCGGTCCGCTGTCCCTCTACGGGATGACGATGACGCCGGTCCAGCAGCTCGCGGCGTTCATCGCCGGCGGCATCGTCGTGTCGCTCGTCGGCGTGAAGGTCGCGAGCGACGTCGGTACCGAGACCCTCGAAGACGTCATCGACGCCGAGCGGGACGCCGAGGGACGGCGGGAGTGAGACCGGGCGGAACCGACGAGGGGAACCGCGACCGACCGCCTTTTGTCGGTCGCGGCCGCGTGAGCTGGCATGGACGTGTACGGACTGATCGGGAACCCGGTCGGCCACTCGCTGTCGCCGCCGATGCACGAGGCGGGGTACGAGGCGCTCGGGCTCGACGCGCGGTACGTGACCTTCGAGCCGGACGCCGACGCGGCCGCCGCGGCCGTCGGAGGCGCCGCCGACCTCGGCGTCGCGGGACTCAACGTCACGGTCCCGTTCAAGCGGGACGCCCTGAGCGCGGTCGACGCCGCCCCGCTCGCCGAGCGCATCGGCGCGGTCAACACGGTGGACTACGCCCCGGTCCGGGCGGGCGAGGCCGACCGCCCGCGCGGCCACAACACCGACGCCGCGGGGGTGACGCGGGCGCTCGCGCACCACGACGTGTCCGTCGACGGTCGCGACGCGCTCGTGGTGGGGGCGGGCGGCGCGGGG
>NZ_SGXU01000357.1:0-471 GCF_005435015.1 Halorubrum sp. SP9 | reverse complement strand
TGGTGCGGGATTTTGACGTACCATTCGATTGCGTTCTTGGGCTTGTGGTCGAGCCGTAGCCCTTCGTTCGTGAAGTTCGCCCGCGTTGTACGTCGTCGTGAGTTGCGGGACGTACTTCTTGAGCGCGTTCTTCGCGTACCCGCTCAGGTCGTAGTTGACCACCACATTGTTCGCTTCGGTCTGCGTGGTGCATTGGGCGTCGAAGGCATCGTGAAGGGCCTGTTGGTACGCCTCTCGCGTCTCACGGAGTTTCCTCCGTTTGTGCGCGTTCGGCTTTACCAGTTTGAGTTCCAGCGTCTTCGTGAGTTCGGTCACGAATCGTCCCCTTCGTGCCTCTGGATGTAGTTCATGACCGTTTCGCTGGATACGTGTCCCGCCGTTCCTGCGTAGTATCCGCGCGCCCATCCGATTTTCTCACCGTCGTGGTCAGCGTAGCGGTGGTTGTACTTCCGCGAGGAAATACCCTTGAAC